>JALOMF010000096.1 GCA_025455635.1 Saprospiraceae bacterium
CACGCCCGACCACTGGCATGCCCCGGCGGCCATCCTAGCGGTGAAGGCGGGCAAGCATGTTTACGTCGAAAAACCGTGCAGCCACAACCCCCGTGAGGGCGAATTGCTGGCCGAGGCCGAGCGCAAATATGGCCGCATCATCCAGATGGGCAACCAGCGCCGCTCTTGGCCAAACGTGGTGCAGGCAATGGACGAACTGCACGGCGGCGTCATCGGCAAGGTGTATATGGCCAAGGGCTGGTATGCCAACAACCGCCAGCCCATCGGCTTCGGCAAGGTGGCGCCCGTGCCAGCGGGACTCGACTGGGACCTCTGGCAAGGCCCAGCCCCCCGCACCGACTACCGGGACAACCTGCACCCGTACAATTGGCACTGGTTCTGGAACTGGGGCACGGGCGAGGCACTGAACAACGGCACCCACGAGGTGGACGTGGCCCGCTGGGGCATGGGGCAAGCCTACCCAAGCCGGGTGGTGGCCAGCGGAGGCCGCTACCATTTCAACGACGATTGGGAATTCCCCGATACGATGGTGGTCACTTATGAGTTCGAGGATGGGCGTACCTTCACCTGGGAGAGCCGCAGCTGCAACGTCCACCCCATTGAAGGCGACGGGCGGGGCAACCTGTTTTATGGGGAGAAAGGCACGATGCTCGTGATTGGCAACGGCTACAAAATATATTCCAACGACAACCCGGTGAAGCTCCTCAAAGAGGTGAAGCCCAGCGAACCTGCTGGCAATTCCACGAACACGGCCAGCCCCGACGCCAACCTCGACGGCGTCCACATCGCCAATTTCCTGAACGCCGTGCGCACGGGCAAGCCGCACAGCAGCCCCATTGCCGAAGGCCACAAGAGCGTGCTGATGTGCCAGCTCGGCAACATCGCCTGGAAGACGGGCCGGGCACTGAACATTGACCAACGCAACGGCCATATCGTCGGCGACAACGAGGCGATGCGGCTGTGGGGTAGGGCGTACGAGCGGGGTTGGGAAGTGACGGTTTGATTGGTTTGAGGGGTTTGACTTGTGAGGGCGAGCCGCCTCAAACACCTCAAACCAATAAACCCTACCTAACCAACGTCACATCCCCCTTGTACAACTGCTTCGTGCCGTCAACGAACTCAATTTCGGCGTAGTAAACAAACACGCCCGTGTCGAGCAGTTTGCCCCGGTGGGTGCCGTCCCAGCCGAAGGCGATTTCGTCGGGAGGGAAGTTGTAAACCTCAAAAACCGACTCGCCCCAGCGTGAGAAAATCACGAACGAATTTACCTTTTCCACACTTTTCCCATTGCTGAAAATCATGAAGACGTCGTTAGGCCCGTCGCCATTTGGGCTGAACGAGTTCGGGATGTAAACGCCCTTTCGGTTGGTCACGACTACCGTCACCGTGGCTTCGTCACGGCAGCCGCCTTGGTCGCTCACGGTCAGGCTGTAGGTCGTTGTGGCGAGTGGCGAGGCGGTCGGTTTAGGGCAGTTGGTGCAACTGAGCGTTGGGTCTTCCTGCCAAGTGAAGGTCAGTCCGACCGGGGGCGTGGCTTGGGGGTTTAGCACCACGGCATCACCGAGCGCAATCGTGACTTCGTTTGCGAAGCTGACGGAGACATTGTTTACGAAGGAAAGCGTGACCGTGTGCGTGGAGTCGCAGCCGTTGGCGCTGCTGAAGGTTTGCGAGTATTCGCCAGCCGCCGTAACGGGCTGCCCGAAGATGGTCGCCGTGCTGCCTTCGCAGATTTCAATTTGTTCGGTGGTGGACTGGACGGGCAAATAAGGCAGTGCCGTCACCGTGACGATACTGTCGCAACCATTTACGGAGATAAACTCAAAATCCACGCTCGTGCCAGCTTGGAGAATGGTGCCGTTGTAGCTCAGGGGTTCGCCCTGGCAGCCTTCGAGCGTCACGGAGCTGGTCAAAATATCCAGTTCCTGCACGGTCACGGTCACGGTGGAGTCACAGCCCTGCCAAGTGTCGAAACTGAATTCTGTCACGCTGTTGGGTTGCAGGGTTTGGCCATTGTATGTGATGGTAGAACCTGTGCAGGCTTGTAGCACAAGGCTGGTGGCCTGTGGCAGGTTTTCTACCACGGTCACGGTCACGGTGGAATCGCAGCCCTGCCAAGTGTTGAAGTTGAAATTGGTCAGGCTGCCCGGCTGGAGTTGCTGCCCGTTGTAAGTGACCGTGCTGCCCGTGCAAGCCGAAAGCGTGAGGCTGCTGGAGGCGTCCTGAAGCGTCTGTACGGTCACGGTCACGATGCTGTCGCAGCCTTGTGGGGTCACGAACGGGAAGTCGGTGACGCTGCCCGGTGCCAATTGCTGGCCGTTGTAGGTGACGGTGTTGTCGGGGCAGGCAGCGAGTGTCACTTCGGAGGTGATGATGTCCACTTCCTCAACGGTCACGGTCACGATGCTGTCGCAGCCCGTGGCGGGGGAGGTCAAGTTGAAATCCGTCACACTGCCCGGTGCCAGTTGCTGGCCTTGGTAAAACGCAGAGCTGCCTGTGCAGGCTTGCAGGGTAAGGCTCGAAGTCACGGGTTCGATGGCCTGTACCGTCACCGTCACCACTGAGTCGCAGCCGTTGGAGGCAGTCAGAATGAAATTGTTGCTGGTTCCAGCCGCCACGCTTTGGCCATTGTAAGTGGTAAATGACCCCTCGCAGGCTTCTAGCATGAGCGACGAGGCGAAGGTCGGCAAGGCGCTCACGGTCACGGTCACGGTGCTGTCGCAACCAGCCGCCGCCGTGAAATTGAAGGTGGTCAAGCTGCCGATGGCCAAGTTTTGGCCGTTGTAGCTGGCGGTCGTGCCGGGGCAGGTTTCAAGGTTGAGCAGGGTCTGGAACGACTGTACCTCCGCCACGGTCACGGTCACTACCGAGTCACAGCCGTTGTTGGCCGTGAAGGTAAAGTCAATATTGGTGCCTGGCGGCAAAGGGACGCCATTGTAAATAGCTGTGAACCCCTCGCAAGCCTCCAGTGCCACGCTGGAAGTGTAGCTCTGGAGCGCATTGACCGTCACGGTCACTACCGAATCGCAGCCGAGGGAGGAGGTGAACGTGAAGTCCGCCACCGTGCCCGCCGTCAAGTTTTGCCCTTGGTAAAAAACCGTGTTTCCATCGCAGGCTGCTAGGTCGAGTTGCGAGGTCAGCACCTGTATTTCCTCCACGGTCACGGTCACTACCGAGTCGCAGCCGTTTTGGGCCATCAAGGTGATGGGCGTGACGGAATTGGGCGGCAGCGTGATGCCTGCGTAAGTAACAGGCGTGCTTGGGCAAGTCTGAAGGCTAAGGTTGCTGGAAAACGATGGCAATTCCAACACGGTTACGGTCACGGTGCTGTCGCAGCCTTGCGAAGCCACAAAATTAAAATCGGTCACGCTGCCCGGCAGCAGGGTCTGGCCGTTGTAGGTGATGGTCTCGCCCGTGCAAGCGTCGAAGCTGAGGTCTTCCTGAAAAGAAGTGACTTCTACCACGTTCACGGTCACGACCGAGTCGCAGCCACTGGCCGTTGTGAAACTGAAATCGGTGGAAGTGCCGGGGAGGAGTTGCTGGCCGTTGTAGCCAAAAGTGGTGCCCGTGCAAGCCTCCACATCTAGGCTGGAGGTGAGCACAGCCAGCTCCACCACGTTCACCGTCACCACCGAGTCGCAGCCGTTTTGGGCTGTTAGGGTAATTGGCGTAGTGGTGTTTGGTGCCAACTGCTGGCCGTTGTAACTGACGGTAGTGCCCGTGCAGGTTTGCAGCGTTAGGCTGCTGGAGTAGGTAGCCAATTGCTGCACGGTCACGGTCACGGTGCTGTCGCAACCATTGGCTGCATTGAAAACAAAAGGCGTGGTGCTGCCCGGCGCCAATTGCTGCCCGGCGTAAGTGACCGTTTCGCCAGCACAGGCTTGCAGCGCCAAGTTGCTGGTGAAATTGTTCAGCCCAACCACGTTCACCGTCAGCACCGAGTCGCAGCCGTTGAATGCGGTCAAGGTGAACTGTGTGCTGCTGCCGGGTGCGAGGTTCTGCCCCATGAAGCTCGCCGTTTCACCTTGGCAGGCCGAGAGCAGGAGCGAGCCGGAAGCATTTGGCAATGCGGCCACCGTGACCGTCACGACCGAATCGCAGCCCGAGGCGCTGTTGAAAGTGAAGGTGCTGGTGCTCCCGGCGGCGAGCGGAATGCCGTTGTACAGCGCGGTTTCGCCAGCGCAAGTCGTCAGTTGCAAGGTATTGGAGGTATTGCCCCCTACGGTCACGACTACTTGTTCGGCGGCTTCCCCGCAGGAGTTGCTAACCACGGCGGTGTAGGTCGTGGTCGTGGTGGGCGAGACGCTGATGATATTGTCGCCCATGCCGACTGGCTCCCAAAATACGCTGGGCGCTCCGACCGGGTTTGCCACCAACTTTGCTGCTTCGCCTGCGCAAATGGATACATCGGGGGAAACGGTTACTTCGGGGAACAGTATGGTCGTTACTACGACTTCGACGGAGTAGCTTCCGCATTGGTTGGTGCCCGTTGCCGTATAAATTGCGGGTGAAGTGGCCGGCAATACCACCAAGGTCGTTCCAGTGGTCGTACCGGGCGACCAAGTGACCTGATTGGTGTAATCTGCGTTCACGTAAATATATGCCAATGTGCCCTCGCAAATTTCTATGTTGGGTTCTTGCGGCAACAGGTACGGCAAGGGGTCAACGATGACCGTGATGGTAGTTTCTGATTCGCAGGACACGTTGGATGCTGTCACCGTGTAGGTCTCGTCGGACGCCGGGCTGACGGTGATGCTGGTGCCTGTTTGGTTGCCCACCGACCAGAGGATGTCCTCAACGAGGTGGTTGGGCGAGACCGTAAGCACGGCCTCCTCGCCGGGGCAAATATGCACGACGGCTGGCATTGGCGTGAGCACAGGCAAGAAGCAAGGGAATTCGCCCTCGTAATTTGGCAGTGAAGTGCCATTGCCACCGGGACAAAGGTTGTTTTCTTGGCCACCGCCCCACCACTCGGTAGGGATGCCTGACACGACCATTGTGAAGTTGAAGCTCTCGTCGTTGGGCTGCGTGGTGATGTCCACGAAAACTGGCCCAGAGCCGGGCACAGGGTTTCCCCACTGTACGTTGCCGCCAGCAATTACTGCGTTCAGCGTGGTGCCGTTGGTGCTCGTGAAGCTGGTCGGGGAAATGCTGACGATGTTGGCGTCAATGTTGAGGAAAAAGCCCCAAGTGGAGCCGACCCCTGTTGATGTGCCGCCCGCCACCAGTGCCGTCCATTGAATGGTGAAGGTGCCGTTTCCGTTGTCGGTGATGCTGTTCATTGTGTAACCAGAGGTATCGCATGCCATTGATAACCTCGTAAATGCCAGCAGAAGGAATAACAAAATAATGGGTTTCTTGCCCAGTGCGTCAATCTGTCTCATGTGCCGTTAAAATGTTGCCGTTGAAATGTTGCTAGAGAGAACGACCAATAATTGGGTGGGTGAAGCTACGACAAAATTAGTTTTCGGCTAAAATCTACGGTGTGGCCGCGCAGATTTGCTAAAAAAATGACACGGAGCAGGATTATGAAATGGCTTGATTGGCGGCGTACGGTATAGTACTGCAAAATGGAGGCTGGTGCGCCGCATGACGGTTGCCGATGTTTGGCATCAGCCGATGGTCTCTGCTACCCGAATCCTGATTTTTTCGATTTCCTCCTTCAGCCAGCCATCAAGGTTGCGGTACCACTCCATGTGCGGCGACCAGCGGCCACACCCGCCCGCTGCGGGTTCGTGGCAGCAGGTTTCTTCCCACTGCTTGCTGCAGGAAGGGCAGCGCCCGGCCGTGTCGAAGGTGTGCCAAACATGGCCGCAGGTACATTGCCAAACGTCGGCAGGTGTGGGTTCCCAGTCACATTTGGGGCAGGATATTTTTACTTCGGCCATAGTCTTGAAAGGTTTTGGGGCAAATTTGCCCAAATAGAAAAACCGGGCTTCGGTAGCTGTGCAGCCTTGAAAAGGTGCAGTGGCAATCGAAGTCCGGTCGTTTGTTTTTGCTGGCAAAGAAGCGATTGAAGCGTCAAAATGCTGATTATCAACAGATTGGCGCAAAGCTGCTTTACCTATTCTGTACGCCGATGGAGTATCAAATCTCCTCCCTGCGCTTCTTCTGCTCCAAGTAGATAGCCTTCAGGCGTTCAGCACGCTTGATGATGGATGGCTTCGTAAAATCACGGCGGTTGCGCAGTTCTTTCAGCGTTTGAGTCTGTTGAAATTTGCGTTTGAAGCGCTTGAGCGCTTGGTCAATGGATTCGCCGTTTTTGATTTCAGTAATCAACATAAGTAAAAAAAATTGAGCTTTTAGCCAAAAGCACTGATTTTGCTGGTATTTTCCAGTTCAGCCCTCCCGGCAGGATTCATTAATTTCCTAATGGGGCGCAAATTTAGGGAAGTTTGCCAATAAATACGGGTTGCGTGGCTGATTTCAGAAAATATTTTTTGAAATGCCACAAAGCTGCCCCTGATTTCAGCTTTTTGAAAAGGGTTGACTTCCTTTGTACCTTCAGCCAATTCTTACTCAGCTTTTAAAAATCAGACATGAAAAAACAACTGCTAATCTGCCTCCTCCTTGCCTTCGCTGGCATGGCACTGGCACAAACCAAGTCCAGCAAAAAATCGCCACCCCTAACCGAGGCCAGCCCCGAAAGCCAGGGCTTCAGCCCCGAAAGGCTCGCAAGGGTGGACGACTTCCTGCAAGCAGCCGTGAAGGACAGTGACATCCCAGGGGCTGTCATGCTCATCGCCCGCAACGGCAAAATCGTGTACTGGAAAGCGTTCGGCATGGCCGACAACCAAGCCAAGCGCCCCCTCAAACGTGACGACATCTTCCGTATCGCCTCGCAAACCAAGGCCATCACCGCCACTGCCGTGATGGTGCTCTGGGAGCAGGGCAAGTTCCGGTTGGACGACCCCATTTCCATGTACATCCCGGAGTTCAAGAACCCGCACGTGCTCAAGGATTTCCGCTACTCCGACACCACCTGGACCACCGAGCCTGCCAAGTCGGAAATCACCATCCGCCAGCTGCTCACCCACACCAGCGGCCTTGGCTATGGCGTCATTGATGGCGATGAGCGCTTCAAGATGATGTACCACAAGGCCGGCGTCGTTGACCTTTACAGCGATGAGAACGTGACCATCGGCGAAAGCGTGAAGCGGCTCGCCAAGCTGCCACTGCACCACAGTCCCGGTGAAAAATACACCTACTCCGAGGGCTTGGACGTGCTCGGATACCTCGTCGAGGTAGTTTCTGGCGAGAAGTTCGACGTGTTTTTGCGCAAGCACATCTTCGACCCGCTGGGCATGTCGGACACCTATTTTTACTTGCCTTCGGAAAAAGCCAGTCGCCTTGTGGCTGTCCAAAAACCCGAAAACGGCCAGTGGGTGCGCTACCCGACTACTTTTTACAACCCCGATTACCCACTTGCAAAAGGCACGTTCTTCTCAGGCGGCGCTGGCCTCAGCAGCACAGCGAAGGACTACGCCAGCTTTTTGCAGATGTACCTCAATAGCGGTGAACTGAACGGCAACCGTATCCTGAGCCGCACGACCGTGGACGCCGTCCTGTCAAACCAAGTCGGCGAATTGTTCCCATGGGACGATGGCAAGGGATTCGGCATCGCCTTCGGTTTGTTGAACGAGAAGGGCGAGGCCAAGGGCGGCAACGGCAGCGCCGGCACCTTCGATTGGGGCGGGTATTTCAACACAAGCTACTTCGCCGACCCGGAGGAAAAAATCATCGGCATCATCCTGAAGCAAACGCAGGGTACGGTGTCGGATGAGACCAGCAGCTACATGCGCCAGCTGATTTATCAGGCGTTGGATGATTAGTTGGATGATTATATGTACGGGTGGTGTTCTTGGAAGCCTCAACTGCTTCATGCTCCAACGGCAATATCACCAAATAAAAATGCGCTACCGGCCTGGTCATTAGGCTAGTAGCGCATTTTGTTTTGGGTAGATTCTTGCTCAGTTCACCGAGAAAACGGGTGCTTCGGCATTCACGCCCGAGTAGAAAGTCAGCAGGTTGATTTTGTACTGCATAAAACGAGTGAGTGGCAACTGGGACACCAGTTGCAAGACGTCCAGTTCAGAATTGGCGTTGATGGTGGCCCAAATCTTGGAATTGTCGAGCGAGAGGGCATAGTTTACGAGCTTGCCGTCCCGAAACAATTTGTTGACTTTTGCCCGCTGGTGCGGTATCTGGCGTAGAAAATCTTCTGACAATACTTTCGGGAGCGAAAAATCTACCATGAATTGGTATTCCTGTGTCATCAGCAAAAATTAGAAGTTAGAAAATGTAGTTCTCAATAATGTGGTGTGTGCAAATGCCTCTAACTAACTCCACTGAAAAAAGTTGCGATTTTTTGAGGGCGCAAAGGTATCACAATTTATGATTCAATGCTTGGCTGCATATCAAATTTATCCACAATTTGTAGGATTTGCCTGGCGGCTGGTTTTTACTTGAAAAAGCGCTGTGAAGCATTGGCCAGTGCGCCTATTTCAGCACCAGGTTGTCAATCAACCTAATATCGCCAAGCCTGACGGCTGTGCAGGCAACGACCCGTTCGTGGTCGGCCAGCGACGCAACTGGAGCGAGGCTCCTGCCGTCCACGATTTCAAAATACTCAGGTTCCATCCCTGGCACGGTGAGCATTTGCATGGCTGTCGCAACGGTAGCGGTTGGCCCATCCTGCTCCACCTTGTCTTTTGCGAAGCGAAGGGCCTTGAAAACCAGCGGGGCGATGGCCCGTTGCTCGGCGGAGAGGCGCATGTTGCGGCTGCTCATGGCCAGCCCATCGGCTTCTCGCACGGTGGCGCACATGGTCAGTTTCACGGGGAGCTGGAGGGCTTGTACCATGTGCTGCACGATGGCGAACTGCTGGTAGTCCTTCTGGCCCATGTAGAGCTGGTCGGGCTGCACGATGTCCAGCAACCGCTTCACCACCTGGGCCACGCCCGCAAAATGGCCGGGCCTGTGCGCACCCTCCATCGGCTGGTCGAGCTGGCCGAAGTCAATTTCAAGGGTGGAAAGCTCACCGTCGGGGTACACCTCTTTCACTTCGGGCAAGAAGAGGACCGTGCAGCCGCATTCGAGCAGCAGTTGGATGTCCTTTTCGGGGGTGCGGGGGTACTTGGCCAGGTCGTTGGCCTCATTGAACTGGGTGGGGTTCACGAAGATGCTGCAAACGGTAGCGTTGGACTCGGCGGCGGCCTGCTTGATGAGGCTGGCGTGGCCTTGGTGGAGTGCGCCCATGGTTGGCACGAAGCCGATGGTTTGCCCGTCCCGCCTTCGGGTATTGAGGTGGCGGCGCAGGTCGGCTACTTTTTTGAAAATAAACATGCTGGGTATCGGTTGGCGGCCAAGTTTTCTTAGCAATGCGCAGGGGCTTTGCAAAAAGCAAATGGCCGGTGAACGGGGCAAAAGTAGCGGTTTCGCACAATGCAAGTCGCAGAAATTCAAGCAGTTCGAGGGCAGTGGAGGTCTTTGTGAAAATAATATGTGGCTGAACCGTGCATTAATCCGCATTTTTTTTTAGTATCTTTGCGGCAAGTTCTTTGAGGAGCATATTTTTTGTCAAAAAAACTAAAAACAACATGGTAGAAAAGAAGAAGCTTTTGTTTGTGACGCAGGAGTTGGACCCTTACACGGCCATCACGGAGGTGTCAGAAGTTGTGAAAAAACTACCGGAATATGCCCAGTCGAATGGCATGGAAATACGGGTGCTGATGCCACGCTACGGCGTCATCAATGAGCGTAGGCACCGGCTGCACGAAGTGGTGCGGCTCTCAGGTATGAACATCATCGTTGACGATGACGACTACCCACTCATCATCAAGGTGGCTTCACTGCCCGGCGCTAGGTTGCAGGTTTATTTCCTCGACAACGATGATTTTTTCAAGCGCAAATCTGGCTTTGCCGACGAGCAGGGAAATCCTTACGAGGACAACCCCGACCGCATGATATTCTTCTGCAAAGGCGTCATTGAGACGGTGCGGAAGTTCGGTTGGCCGCCTGACATTATCCATTGCCACGGCTGGATGACGAGCCTCATCCCGATGTACATCCGGGAGGCATACAAGACGGAGCCACTTTTCCAGAATTCTAAAATCATCTATTCGGCCTACGACACGATGATGGACAGCTATTTCTCCGATGCCTTCATCGAGAAGGCCAGCATCAACAACTTGGGCCGAGCCAACCTCGATGCCTACCTCAACGGCAACGATGTGTTCCTCCACAAAGGAGCCATTACCTATGCAGATGCCATCATTCGTGGCAGCGAGCAGTTGCCCGAAGCGGTCGAGCAACTCATCATCGAGTCGGGCAAGCCATCGCTCGCTTTTCACAGCGAAGAGGAAATGCTGCCTGCCTACATGGAATTTTACAACTCAATGCTAGTAGAGGAGGAGGCGATTTGATGCACCTATTGATAAGTGCTTTGATGACCAATGGTTAGTGGCCAACCTGCCGCTAACCATTGGTCGTTGATGAAATTAGCTTTTCTTCCAAACAACCTTTGACCAGTTCTCCTTGCACTTTCCGTCCGACATTAGGCCACCG
>JALOMF010000606.1 GCA_025455635.1 Saprospiraceae bacterium
GCACAGCGGCAGATATTCCCGTTCATCGCCCCTTCGATTTCGGCATCTGAGGGCTTGGGGTTTGCTTTCAGCAGGGCGGCGGCATTCATGATTTGTCCGGCCTGGCAGTAACCGCACTGGGCCACGTCGTGCTCCAGCCAAGCTTTTTGCACGGGGTGGTCGCCGTTTTCCGACAACCCCTCGATGGTGGTGACGGCCTGGTTGCCGACCTGCGAGACGGGCAACTGGCAGGAGCGCATCGCCACGTCGCCGAGGTGGATGGTGCAGGCGCCGCATTGGGCCACGCCGCAACCGTATTTCGTGCCGACGAGGTTGAGGTGGTCGCGCAGCACCCAAAGCATCGGGGTGGCGGGGTCAACGTCCACTTGCTGCTGTTTGCCGTTGATTTTTAATGTGAAATTGGCCATGATATTGAATTTAGCTTAAATGTATTTTTAGGCTTTGGGGCAAAGAACGCAAGGATTTTTAAGATAAAAATTACTGAAAACAAACGAGGGCTTACGAAAATCAAACCGATAGGCGTTAAGACCCCGGCTTGTTAATCCCCAAGTTCTCACGTAGGTACTTTTCTGGCGACTCAATCACCGAGACGATAAACGCTGCCAAACTCTTTTGGGAAATCACCGAACCTTTTTCCGGCTCGCCTTTTCGGGCCAATTCATAATCCACTTCGTTGGCATTGGTGAACCAAGTGGGGCGAAGGATGGTATAGTCCAACCCGTTGACCAGCATGACATACCCAAAACGAAAATTAATTTTTCACCTGCTGTGCCGACTGCCCCGTGTAGCGGTCGCCCACCACCGTGATTTTGGAGACGGCTTCCGTCAATTGCTTCAATTCGTCCACTGTGAACTCAATCTCCGCCGACCAAAGGTTTTCTTGTAAGTGCGCCTGTTTCGTGGTTCCAGGAATCGGCACTATCCACGGTTTTTGCGCCAGCAGATAGGCCAGCGCCACCTGGGCGACGGTATAGCCTCGGTGGTTGCCGAACTCGGTCAGCACGTCTATCATTGCCCAGTTGGCGACGATGGCATCGGGTTGATAGCGTGGCAATGTAGCCCGGTTGTCGTTGCTGGCGATGAATTTTGTGCGCTCGTTGATAAGCCCAGTCAAGTAACCCCGGCAAAGCGGGCTGTAAGGCACAAAGCCGATGCCCAGTTCCTCGCAGACCTTGAGTGCATCGTCTTCCACCTTTCTCCACATGAGTGAATACTCGCTTTGCAAGGCCGTGACGGGCTGCACCGCATGGGCTTTTCGGATGTTCTCACTACTGGCTTCACTGAGTCCGAACCTACGTACTTTGCCTTCGGCAATGAGGTCTTTCACGGTGCCGGCCACATCCTCGATGGGCACGTTTGGGTCAACCCGGTGCTGGTAGAGCAGGTCAATATGGTCGGTGCGCAGCCGCTTTAAGGACTGCTCTACGACGCTCCGAATATGGTCGGGTTTGCTGTTCAGTCCCGCCATTTGCCCGTTTTCGATATTGAACCCGAATTTGCTGCTGATGAGCACGTCCTTTCGCAATGGCGCCAATGCCTCTCCGACCAATTCCTCATTGACATACGGGCCATAGACCTCGGCGGTGTCGAACAAGGTGACGCCCATTTCCGCCGCCTTGCGCAGCAGCGCAATCATCCGGTTGCGGTCTGGCACAAAGCTGCGGTGGTAGCTCATGCCCATGCAGCCAAGGCCAAGGGCGGATACTTCGAGGCTGTGCTTCCCACTGCCAAGCGTGCGGCGTTTGGTGAAATTGGGCAGGCCGTTGTTCTCTTTTGGAGCTTGTTCTTTAGCTGTTGATAAATTACTGAAGGCTGGTGCGGCCATCAGTGATGCACCAAGGGCGGCACCAGTTTTGAAGAAATTTCGGCGGGATGCATTATTGGGATTTTCCATGATGAAAGATTTTTTTAATTGATGCTACTAAAACGGTAATGCAAAAATCAAATAGTTCTTCCCTGAAAAATAACCAAATTCAAACGATAAGTTACAAAAATCAAATGGTTGTCGCAGCTATACTTTTTGAACTTGAAATACGCATAACTAGAACTTCCACAGGCGCTAACCCAATAGTTCTTTGGGGTACAAATGTCAAATACTGGTTTTTATGGCGTAATTTTTAATAGGCGGGGATTTGCGAAAATCGAATACTGGTTTGTTATTTTCCTAGCCCGAACACTTCTGCCAACACCTTTCTCCTCACGCTTGCTTCCTCTGCGCCGATATTTGCTTCGACGATGGAAAGCAAATCCAGCATCTGCGCCTCCGTCATGCCAATATGCAGTGCAATGCCGATATGGTTTTTCAGCATCGGCTCCACGCCACCGAGACTTGCCAATGCGGTGATGGTCGCCGGTGATGGTCGCCACTACCCGGTCTTGAAAACTGAGCACATCCCGCCCGAAAATATCAGCGAAGCGCTGTTCTTTCAGGAAGACGTCAATCTCCGAATGTAAAAGCAATCGTTCTTGCTGAAACCAAGCCTCGCAAAGTCACCTTCTCTTGAAAATTGAATATCTTTGTGGTTCAATTGAGCAATGAAAAAATGGACTTTAAAGCAATAAAAAATGAATTACAAAATATCCTTTCAGGAAAGAGCGAAGTTAGCTTTGGAGAACCTATCCAAGCAATCACCCGTTACCTACGAGAAAGCATTGGAACAAGTGAAAAAACTCAAAGAGATGAGCCAAGTAAAAGTGAAGAAACAGCGAGGTTAATTGACTATATCAATACCCATAATTTTTGGAGTTGTGACATTAATTTTGGCTTGTTTATCGCTTCGGGTGCAGAACAACGGGTGTTTATCAA
>JALOMF010000607.1 GCA_025455635.1 Saprospiraceae bacterium
GATGGTGCCTTTCAACTCGTTAATCTTGAGGTGAAGTGCTTCGTTTTCAGCAGCGAGCAAAACCACGCTATCCTTGTAAACTTGGAGCTTTGCCTCAGCGTCTTCCCGCAAGGCCCGCTCTTCGTTTATGACCAAGTCTTTTTCTACAATGGTTTGTTCAAGTGTCTTGATATGGCCGTTTTTTCCAAAAATGACGGCGACGAGGGCAAGTGTGACAATAGCCGAAGCTGATACGAAAATGGCTATTTTTTTTGTCATGCTGTTCATGGGACCCAGTTTTGGACAGCGCCAGAAACAGAAATACAAGCCTTAATGGTGCGATGTGTCAAGCCTTTTTTTCCTGCGTTCTCCTGCTGTGGTTTCGGAATCTTGAAAAACCCAATCGGGTGTTTTCAAGAAGCTCTTACGTAGGGTCCGGTATTTTGGGTTTCAGTTTTTCAACAAAATTTACAAAAAAAAGATTTTGTAAATTATTGATTTGTAAACATCTGTATGGTTTGATACTTTTTCAAACATTATACCAATTATTCATTTATGCTAAAAAATAAATTATTTTAATTGATTCTACGACACTTGTTTCAAAAGGTTGTGGGCTTTCAACGTTATGCAAAAGAAAAAGGCGCTGGGGATGCCAACGCCTTTTATCAGTTATGTCCAATCTTTATTACTTGGTCAACAACGCCTTGCCTGGGTAGTACGCCATGTCGCCCAGCTCGTCTTCAATGCGGATGAGTTGGTTGTACTTGGCGACCCGGTCGGAGCGGGAGGCAGAACCCGTCTTGATTTGACCTGTGTTCAAGGCCACGGCCAGGTCGGCGATGGTCGTGTCCTCCGTTTCACCGCTGCGGTGGCTCATCACGCTGGTGTAGCTGTGGCGGGTGGCGAGGTTCACGGCGTTGATGGTCTCGGTGAGCGAGCCGATTTGGTTCACTTTGATGAGGATGGAATTGGCGATGCCCTTGTCAATTCCCTGTTGGAGGCGCACGGTATTGGTCACGAACAAATCGTCGCCCACCAACTGGATGCGCTTGCCGATGGCTTGGGTTTGTGCTTTCCAGCCGTCCCAATCGTCTTCGGCCATGCCGTCCTCGATGGAGAAGATGGGGTATTTTTTGCTCCAGTCTGTCCAGAAATCCACCATTTGGGCAGGTGTCAGCTTCTCGCCTGTGGATTTTTTGAAATGGTAAACACCTGTTTCTTCGTCAAAAAACTCGGAAGCAGCAGCGTCAATGGCAATCATCACGTCTTCGCCTGGAATAAAACCAGCCGCCTCGATGGCTTGCAGCACCGTTTCGATGGCCTCCACGTTCGATTTCATGTTCGGTGCAAATCCGCCTTCATCGCCCACGTTGGTGGAGTAGCCCTTGCTTTTCAGTACGGTTTTCAGGTGATGGAATACTTCCACACCCATGCGCAGTGCCTCCGAGAACCTCGTGGCACCGACTGGAAGAATCATAAACTCCTGAAAATCAATGCCGTTGTCGGCATGTGCGCCGCCGTTTAGGATGTTCATCATCGGTACTGGCAGCACGTGCGCATTGGCACCGCCGATGTAGCGGTAGAGCGGCATTCCACATTCTTCGGCAGCGGCCTTGGCGATGGCCATTGACACGCCGAGGATGGCGTTGGCGCCGAGCTTGCTTTTGTTGGCAGTGCCATCGAGGTCGAGCATGAGCTGGTCGAGGTAGCGCTGGTCGGTCACTTCTTCGCCCACGAGGTGGTCGGCGATGATTTCCTCCACGTTTTCAACGGCTTTCTGAACGCCCCTGCCTAGGTAGCGCTCCTTTTCGCCGTCACGCAGTTCTACCGCTTCGTATTTGCCAGTGGATGCACCAGATGGCACAGCTGCACGTCCAAAATAGCCTTCTTCCGTCAGGACTTCTACTTCGATGGTCGGGTTGCCCCGGGAGTCGAGGATTTCCCTCGCAATGATGTCGGAAATTGCACTCATGTATTGATTGTTGTATTGTTAAATTGCTTGATTGTTGGCAGTTATCGGCTTTGCCAAATTGCTACTTTCAAGCAAACACGGATTCTGATTCAATTCAAATAGTTTACACTAAAACAGGCTCGCCTTTCGACTCGGCAATCATTTCTACAAAATTATCGAACAAATAGCGGGCATCATGCGGGCCGGGTGACGCTTCGGGGTGATATTGCACCGAAAAAGCCTGCTTGTTTTTGATTTTTATGCCCTCAATGGTCTCATCGTTGAGGTTGACGTGGGTAATCTCGATGTCGTGGCGGCCCATGAGTTGGTCGGCCCTCACCCCGAAGCCGTGGTTTTGGCTGGTGATTTCACTGCGGCCCGTCTCCAGGTTTTTCACGGGGTGGTTGATGCCACGGTGGCCGTTGTGCATTTTATAGGTGGAAATGCCCATCGCCAAAGCCAGAATCTGGTGGCCGAGGCAGATGCCGAACAGTGGCTTGCCTTCTTCCAGAATCGCCTTAGTAGTCTCCACTGCGTAGTCCATCGGCGCAGGGTCGCCGGGGCCGTTGGAGAGGAAATAGCCGTCGGGGTTCCATTTTTTGATGTCGGCGAGTGGTGTCTTGGCAGGGAACACTTGCAGGTAGCATCCCCGCTCCACCATGCAGTGGAGGATGTTGCGCTTCACGCCAAAATCAAGCACGGCCACTTTGAATTTTGCATCCGAATTGCCCATAAAATAAGGCTTTTCGGTGCTGACCCGGCTGGCCAACTCAAGCCCGTTCATGCTTGGGACTTTTGCCAGTTGGCTTTTAAGTGCCTCAATATCAAGGGTTTCTGAAGAGATGATGGCGTTCATGGC
>JALOMF010000608.1 GCA_025455635.1 Saprospiraceae bacterium
AACTAACCAATTTTCAATTTGAATGGAACAATACTATACACAACTTGATTTAGTTCGATACATCTACCGGGAGACTTCCGCCACCGAGGCCCTCGAAATAGCCGAGGCACTCCAAGCAGACCCCCTCTTGATGGAAGAATACCAGGAGCTGTACCAAGGCTACCTCCAAATGCCAAAAGCCAAGTTCAGCCCCAAGCCAAGTGCCCTCCAAAACATACTTCGCTACAGCGAGCAAACGGCATTGAACCCAATGCACTAGCCGCTGCGGCAGCGCCCCCACGGGGGCAGGCACAGAAAGCCCTTCATGGCCCCCTCCGCCTGAAGGGCTTTTCTGTTGGCAAAAAATCAAGCCCCGATTTCGCAGTCTCCATGAGATGCACTACCTTTCTGCCATCATTCCCATTCCAAAGCTGACCGAGGCAACATTCAGCCTGTTTCGCAGGCCGCTTAGGTTCACCCTTCAAAAAAAATGTTTTAAATTTTTTAAAAAACTTTGTTTTAAATCTAAACTTGTTTTAGATTTGCATCGGTTTTAAAACAATTACTATCAATCTCAAACCAGAATACATGTTCCAGGATAAAGAATCAAAGCTCAAAGCGCTGAACCTAGCGATTGACCGCATTGACAAGACCTACGGCAAAGGCACTGTGATGCGCCTCGGCGACAAGCAAGTGCTTGATGTAGAAACCATATCCACCGGCTCGCTAGGGCTTGACATAGCACTTGGCGTAGGAGGCTTTCCCCGTGGCCGTATCATCGAAATATACGGCCCTGAATCTTCCGGTAAAACCACCTTGGCCATCCACTCCATCGCCGAGTGCCAGAAAGCGGGCGGCATTGCTGCATTTGTGGATGCGGAGCACGCCTTCGACCGCCAATATGCCCAAGCACTTGGCGTGGACACCGAGAACCTGCTCATTTCCCAGCCCGACAACGGCGAGCAAGCCCTCGAAATCACCGAGAACCTCATCCGCTCTGGTGCCATTGACATCATCGTGATTGACTCGGTGGCGGCACTCGTGCCTCGCAGCGAGATTGAAGGTGAAATGGGCGATTCGAAGATGGGCCTACAAGCCCGCCTCATGTCACAGGCCATGCGCAAGCTCACGGCTGCCATCGGGCGCACGGGCTGTACCTGCATCTTCATCAACCAGCTCCGTGAGAAAATCGGCGTGATGTTCGGCAACCCCGAGACCACCACGGGTGGTAACGCCCTCAAGTTCTACGCCTCTATCCGGCTGGACATCCGCCGCAACGGGCAGGCCATCAAGGACAAGGAAGGCAACGTGACGGGCAACCACGTGAAAGTGAAAGTGGTGAAAAACAAGGTAGCTCCACCGTTCCGCACGGCAGAGTTCGACATCACCTTCGGCGAGGGCATCTCAAAAGTTGGTGAAATCATTGACATGGGCGTTGATTTCGGCATCATCAGCAAGAGCGGTGCTTGGTACGCCTACGATGGCGCCAAGATTGCGCAAGGCCGTGATGCTGGCAAGCAGTTCTTGACGGACAACCCAGAGGTTGCTCGTGAAATTGAGCAAAAAATCAAGGAAAAAATCAGCTCCAACCAAGTCAAAATCCCAGCAACAGCCGCTGGTGGCGATGACGACGGCTTTGGGGAAGAATGATTCATTGGTATTTCAAGCATAAAGATTGGCCGGGCGCTTAACACACGCCCGGCCATTTTTTTTGCCTGAATATGGCAGTGGAATAACCAACATCATCGGGATAAGTGAGGGAAATCACCAACTATCGAAAAAGAGGGGCGTTATTTTGTTGCATGAAAAGAAGTTGACAAGATTCATATTTCGGGTGATTAAATAAATTCAGAGCGCCTTTGTGGGTGCTCTTTTTTTAAACCCAGAAGCTTGGATTGGTTTGGCTAAACTAGAAATCATAGAATCATGGAAAATAAAGTAAGTTTCAAAGAACTCCTCAACAGTGAAACACCTGTGCTCATAGATTTCACGGCTACTTGGTGCGGCCCATGCCGCATGATGGCCCCTGTGCTGGAGGACGTGAAAAAACAATTGGGCGACAAGGCTACTATCGTGAAGGTGGACATTGACCGAAACTCAGCTTTTGCGGGCAGCATGGGCATTCAGGGCGTCCCCACATTTGTACTTTTCAAAAAAGGAAAAGAAGAATGGCGGCACGTGGGTATGATTTCAGGGCCGCAGCTCAAGGGTGTGATAGAAAAACACGCCTGAAGTTTTGCCGCTGCCCTTGGGGGATAGCAAGAATTGCGCATGGCCAAGGTTGTCGGGTGTTCCCGACGGCCTTGGCCATGTGCGTTTTGAGCCATCACCTGCCCATGCGCTCATTTGCGTTTTGACCGAGTGGTCAAGCCGCAAACGAGCTTTTGGCCTATCGGTAGCAGACTTCATTTTTTCTCTGAAATTTGTCAACGGCCAAGGTGACAGTTGTCATTTTAGCCCAAGATGCGCCTAGCTAGATTTGCAACATAATCAACGACAGTTCAACCGCTTCTAATCGTGACAGCATTTTGAGTTTGGAAGTGCCCATGATAAAAGTTGAGAGAGATGAACCAGCCAAGGTGGCCATGATTGATTGACTGCCTTGCACAAAAGCTCATTCTTCAATGTGAGAGGTGTATCCCGGAGGCTGGCCGCAAGGTGGCCTCCGGTCTTTTTTCACGGCATTTTTTTGCTTCAAACAAGAAAAGTATGAATCCGAATATCATAGTTCGAGAAATCATGACCTCCAATCCACTAACCGTGGAGCCTTCCGAAAACCTGACGAAGCTGCGGGAGCTTTTTTCCCGA
>JALOMF010000097.1 GCA_025455635.1 Saprospiraceae bacterium
CCGCTGTACGGAATCCGATGGAATCGAGGTTGAGGTAAAAAATATCAAAGCGCTGGATGGGCAGCACCGAGTCCAGCACCACGGGCAGGTTGAGCGAATCGGGGCGGTTCGACGAAAACAGGATGCCACGCTGGCTCCGAACCTGTACGAAGCTGGCATCGAGGTCGTCCCAAATATCGGTGGTGAGGCGTTGTGCTTGGCGGTTGAGCAGGAAGTAGAGGAAGAGGTCGGACTGGCCCCGCACGGCAGCCGAAAGCACGAGGTCGTTGGGGCTGCCATAATCCATGCTGTACACCCGCTGAAACTGGGTGGACATATCGTCCGTTGTTTTTTCCTTTGTCAAAATATTGTACCTCAGCAGCTTCACAATGTCACGGCGCTCGTACATTATGGCCAGTTCTGAGTTGGTGGGGCTCCAGGCCAGCAGCGGGTAATTATAGTCGGTAGCTTGGATGGGGTTGCGGGAGCCTAATTTGAACACCAGTTTGCGCTCGCCAGTGGCCAGTTCCTGTACCCATACCCGCTGCCGCCCGATTTCGTTGGTCACATAGGCTATGCGGAGGCCATCCGGGCTGATTTTGAGCTGGCTGATGGGCAGGTTTTTCTTGTTCTTGATGGGGATTTCCTTTCCATTTGGCTTCGCAAAGGCCTTGGCCTCTTCTTCGTATCTTTTTTTAAAAAAAGTATGCCAGCCCTGGGTGGTCTTGAAATAGGTGTTCCCCAGCACGTACAGGAAGCCACTTTCTATGCTCCGGTTGATGCGAGTCAGGTACAACAGGTTCGATACCGTGGAGTGGCCGTAGTGTTGGCCGATGTAGTACCAAAGCGCATGGCCAGCCAGCTTTGGGTGTGCCTCCGCCATGGACTCGAAATCGGCGTACTTGCCCGACATGAAAGCATCGCGCATCTGGTTGTCCAGTTCAGTGCTCCATTCTTCGCCCACGTAAGCAATTAGGCCATCCTTGAACCACTCCGGCAGGTTCATCATCACGGCGTTCTGCACGATTTCCTGAAGGTTGGAGCCAAACAACATGGCGTTCAAGTAAACGCTGGCCACGCCTTCCCGCACCTGCCTGCGCAGGTCGTTGTGGTTGCCGTTGAAGAACACGAACATTTTGTTGCCCACGATTTTGGTCTGGCCACCAGTGTTCACAAAGGCTTCTTCGCTGCCGATATTGCTCTGTTTCAGGTCGGTGATGTCGGTATAGACGATGATTTCAATCTTATCGTTCATCCGGTGCTCCAGAATGCCTTGGATTTCGTAGAAATCATGCTCGGCCATTTGCACCACGGCTTGCCCCACCAAGCGTCCTTCGCCGTACCAGTAGGTAACGAAATTGCGGCTTTCGTACTGTGACCATTCCGCAAAATCTTTATTGAATTGCACCCGGTTTTTGCCGAACTCAGTCTGGGTGGTTTGGGCGTGAACCCCACCAGGGAAGGCCAAAAAAGCCATCAAAAGCAGCAGGACGATTGGGTAAAGTATGCGCATAGAACTTAGGAAGTAAGGCGTGAGCAAAAATGCAAAAAGGTGCCACTCCCAGAAACAGGGAGCGGTACCTTTAGTTTTCCCTTTTGAAGCTGAAATTCAGGGGATGGGCTTACCGCGCTCCACTTGGATTTAGCGACTAGCCAAAATTACAAGAATACAGCCATATATTTTGATGGCATTTGACAAATGCCGCGATATTAATCCTCACCTGACATGCTCCTCAGCACGATGTTGGATTTTTTTATCCGCTTTCCGTTGCGAATAATGTCCAACGCCACGGTATCGCCAGGGCGGAAACGGGCTATTTGTTCCTGCAACTCAGGCACAGAGGCCGTTTTCACTCCGTTTACCCCGATGATGATATCGTTCATCTCTAGGCCGGCCTCCTCTGCACCGCTGCCGGCATCCACCGTGCGAACTAAAACGCCCTCCACATTGCCGAGGTTGAAATCGGCAGCAATTTCATTGTCCACGTCCTTGATGCGCACTCCAAGGATGGCCCGCTGTGCCGAGCCAAACTCCTTCAGGTCCAGCATGATTTTTTGCACCAAATTGGAGGGTATCGCAAACGAGTAACCCTCGTAGGCACCCGTTTCGCTCATGATAGCGGCATTGATGCCCACCAGTTCGCCCCGCATGTTCACGAGGGCACCGCCGCTGTTGCCGGGGTTCACCACGGCGTCGGTCTGGATGAAGCTCTCAATGGTGTAAAGCCCTTGCAGGATATTGATGTCACGGCCCTTGGCACTCACGATGCCCGCAGTCACGGTGGAAGTTAGGTTGAACGGGTTGCCCACTGCCAATACCCACTGCCCAACCTGCACGTTGTCGGAGTTGGCATAAACAAGCGGTTTTAGGCCAGTAGCATCTATCTTCAAGAGTGCAAGGTCGGTGTAGGGGTCTTTGCCTACGACGCTCGCCCTGTAAATCCGCTTGTTATTGAGGGAGACCTCCACTTTGCCACCTCCTTCAATCACATGGTTGTTGGTAATGATGTAGCCGTCTTGCGAAACGATGACGCCCGACCCTCCCGATGACGGCTCAGAAGCGTTGCGCCCAGTCACGTTGATGTTTACTACCGCCTGCGTAACGATATTGGCCGTTTCAACGAAGTCTTCAGGGATGTAAAAATTACTGGTGGGTTTTTCGTTGATGGGCGCAGTGCCGTAATCGTAGCTGGCCAAGTGCACATTGGGGCTTGCTTGCTCCGATGACGACTCCAGCATGGATGTTTTTAGGCTATTGAACAGGAACAAGGTGAAGGCGGCATTGAGCACCAAACTGGCCGCAATGGCAATTCCTATTTTTTTCATAAATAACAAAGTTTCGGGTGATTAACAGGTGATTTGCTTTTTGGTTGGATGGGTCAAAATCGTCAGAAAAACCAGCCTCACCCTGGCCGTGCGCTGACCAGTGATGCTCTCATAACTGTATTTTTTATGAAAAAATTTTAGCCCAAAAACCAAAACCGAAAGCAAGTGCGGATTTTCTTACAAATAAGCCAATTTTTTTTGAAAAATGCTTGGAAGGCTCAGACGAAGTATGCTTATTTTTTGCCCAACGTAAAAGCAGGGCCGCTCATCCTGGGAAAACGAGCCGCCCTGCTTCGCTCAAATCTTTATTTTTTCAACTTAATGTAAAAACGCCCGTCCACCAAAAACGATTGCACCGAGTCCAGTTTGCAGCCGATGGTCTGCGGCTTGGTGGTGGGAATTAACATGCTCCATTTGTCGGGTTCGAGCTGAACCCTCACCGGCATGTTGAAGCCCGGAACACAATTGACCCAGCGATAAGCCAACTGATTGTCGCCCTTTTTTTTGCCCTTTTTTTCCACCATGCTCACCTCCAGCACGGGTATGTCAGTGGTGCGCAGGTACTGGTCGAAAACCTTGGAAAAATCAATGCCCAAAGATGCCGACACATAGTCCTCTACCTGTTTGGTCGTCACGGTCTGGTGCCTGAACTCCCGGTTCAGCCCCCGCAGCATCTCCCGAAATTTTTCATCGTCGTCCACCACGGCCCGGATGGTGTGCAACATGCTGCCGCCCTTGTAGTACATATCGCCGCTGCCCTCGTGGTTCACGCCGTAAGTGCCGATGATAGGCTCCCGGTTTCCGATGAGCGCCCGGCAGCCCACGTTGTAGGTCGTGGCCTTGTCTTCGCCGTATTCGCAGCCCGTGAACAGCGTCTCGGAGTAGTTGGTAAAGCTCTCGTGTACCCACATGTCGGCGATGTCCTTGGTGCTGATATTGTTGCCGAACCACTCGTGCCCCGATTCGTGGATGATGATGAAGTCCCATTTCAGGCCCACGCCCGTGTCCGAGAGGTCACGGCCCCGGTAGCCGTTTTGGTAGCCATTACCATAGGCCACGGCGCTCTGGTGCTCCATGCCGAGGTGCGGCGACTCCACGAGCTTGTAGCCGTCTTCGTAAAACGGGTACGGGCCAAACCAATGCTCAAAGCACTTCAACATCTTCGGCACTTGGTCGAGGAACTGGGTCTTCGCCTTCTCCAAATTGTAGTCCATCACCCAAAAATCGAGCGAAAGCCGACCAGCTTCGCCAATATAAAAGTCCTCGAAATGCCTGTAGTAGCCGATGTACGGAACGAGGTTGTAATTGTTGATGGGGTTCGCCACGGCCCAGGTGTAGGTAGCCGTGCCGTCGCCGTTGTCATTTCGCTGGCGCAAACGGCCATTTGCCACGCCCACCAGGGGCTGCGGGCAGGTGATGTGGAGGGCGGCGCTGTCCGGCTCGTCGTACTGATGGTCTTTGTTGGGGTACCAGACGCTGGGGCCCATGCCTTGGCAGGCCACCGAGACCCACGGGCGGCTCTTCTCGTCCTTGCCCCAAATGATGCCACCGTCCCAAGGCGGGCGGTTGGCGATGATGGGCTTGCCGTGGTAGTAGAGGCTTATTTTACGTAGGCTGCCCTTTTCTTGCGCCGTGTTCAGTTGGATGAAATGCGCTGGGCCATCCTGTTGCCAAACCAGCCGCTTGCCATCCTGCACGGCACTGTCCAGCACGAGCGGGGCCATCAGGTCAATTTGCAGGCGGGCCTGCTCATTTTGCAGCACCTCGTAGGTGATGGTATTCCAGCCGCTGACGCCTTGCTTCGCAATATCGAAAGCCACGTGCAGGTCGTAGTGGCGGGCATCCCACCAAGCCCGCTCCGGTGTGACGGAGCCTCGCAGCGTGTCGGCGTGGGTGAAGGGCTGGGCGGTGGCGATGATGGGCAGTATGACGAAGGCGAAAAGCAATTTTTTCATAATAGTATAGGTAAAAAATGGTGGCATTCGGAAGTTGTCAAACCGGACTGAACCACAATTGCATTTTTTCTAGGAGTTTTAAAAAGGCAGGGTCTTCACATTTTGTGAAGGATACTTTTTCTGCGATGTTTTTATAGATGGAGGCGGAGCGGGGCTTCCTAGTTTTCCTCAAAACGGCTTCCAAGGCTTCTTTCGGACGGGTCGGTTTTGATGCTTGTTCATCCCGCCACCCATTTTCTTGAAGCCATGCGTACAATGCTTTGGCTTCGTTCCAGTTCAGTTCTTTGGACATATTGGCGGAATTGACCCATATCCAGTTTTCGATTTCAGGGTCAATGGCGATGGCTGCCACGTTTTCGGCTGCCCAGCCGTTTTTAGAAAGGGCTTCTTCAATGCTTGATTCGATTGCTTGCCTTCCCCTTTTTTCCTTTCCACTTCCTTCTTTGTCAAAAATTACCAAGGCATGGCGAAATGTCTTACAAAAAGGGCGGAGGTATTCCACGCTTTCGTTCATGCAGCCGTTGTCACGGTTGGGGTGGCTTTCAATAACGAAAGTAAAATTTGAAGTAATATTCACATTCTTCAATCTTGGAAGCAAGCCCTCCAATAAAGCTTTAATATCTTTATCCGCAACGAGTATGATTAGGTCTTTCATGATAGTATCCCAGATGCAAATAATACGCTGAGGTTGGGTGTGCCATGCCAGTCCTTCAACATCGGGTGGGCATTGCCATTCACAATTTCCGTTACGCCATCAGTAGTTTTCGAGAAACAAAGCACATCCTTCGGCTCGACCATGCTCAAAATGACGGGTGAATGGGTGGCCAGTAAAATCTGGGCATTATAAACGGAGGACAATGATTGGAAAACCGTCTCTATCGCCTGTGGGTGGATGCCATTTTCAGGTTCTTCGATTAAAAAGACACCCTCAAAATCACGTAAATAAGCAGGCAACGTAAGCGCCAGCAACCTCAAAGTCCCGTCCGAAACCATCCAGCTTGGCACTTCCATGCCGTTGTCGTAAATGATTTTCAGGTAACGGTGCCTATCGTCTTGGCGCTCGATGGTGATTATATCTTGTATGTCGGGCAAGGCCGTGCGGACATGTTCCACCCAATTTCTATAAGCCTCCATATCCCGCTTTTTTAGGTCTTCGATGACCCAAGGGAGGTTGGAGCCATCGGTTTTGAATTTAATGCCCTTGCCCGGTGGGCTAGCTTGGCGGATGTTTTGGCTGTCGAGGATGAATAATTGGATGCCATCAGTCAATAAATCTTTTAACCAGATTGAAATCGGGTATTTGGATTCGTCTGGAGGCATATTTCCTAAAGCGGATTTTTTTAGGCCCAGCTTATAAGAAGTCGGCCACCTTTTGCCTTTAATTTCAATAGCATAATGGTCATTACCACTGCTCACTTTACTGATTACTAAATAAGATGAATTCGATGAAACTCTACTATTAAATACGCTATTATTAGCTGCATTATCTTGTTCAACAATCAATATCACCTTCTCTCCGATAATTCCATGTTCTTGTGAATCTTGCAAAATTCCTACCTTAACTTCATACCTAATTCTATCAAAATTATCCTTTCTCAATTCCTCCGGCACCTCCAATTCAATCGCCAATTCAATATCCCCTCCCTTCCCACCAAATGTCAAATCCATATAATTCTGCGTCCGTTGCCCAATGGCATAATCAACCCCATTCCCCACCAAATCGGCGATAAAGCTCACCACGTCCAAGAACGTGGTCTTGCCCGTGGCATTCGCACCCACCAGCACATGGAAGTCACCCAATGGCTGTGAGATATATTTCAAACTCCTATAATTCTTGGCTTCAATCAGTCGTATCATATCGTAAAAATACCATTTACTTTTCCAATTCCAATGCGCAATGCGCCAAGGGCTGCGCCAATCCGCAATCCGCAATCCCAAAATCCACAATCCTTACACCTCCCACTCCCCGCTCATCCGGTACACCGTCCCTTTGAACAGCGCCACCACCGCCCCGTGCTGGTTCGTCACCGTCACCCGGTAGGTGCCGAGCTTGTTCGACAGGTGGTCTTCCACCGCCGTGGCCGTCAGCACGTCGCCGGGGTGTACGGCCACCGTGTGCGAGATGGAGGTTTCGATAGAGACCGACTTGCGCCCATGCGAGTTGCTTGCGAAGGCAAAAGCACTATCGGCAAATGAGAAGGTGATGCCGCCGTGCGCTGCCCCGAAGCCGTTGCACATCTCTGGCCGCACGGTCATGCGCAGCACCGAGCGGCCGGGGCCGTCCTCCAGCCGCTCGATACCGAGCCATTGGCTGAAGGGGTCGTTGTTCAGCATGGCGTCCACGACCCTCGTGGCAAGGGGCTTTTCATCCGTTTTTTCCATAAAAAGACTTAAGATGCTAGACATGAGACATTAGACGGGACCGAGCAAAAACCTAGGCCCCCGTCTAATGTCTATAATCTAATGTCTAATGTCCATAAAAAGTCTGGTGCGATTTGGCCATTTTGCGAAGCAAAACACTGCAACGGTAGCGGTCTTCGAGGTACTCGGCGTGCAGTGCATCGAGCATGTGTACGCAGTTTTCGATGCCGATTTCGTCGGCCCAGTGCAGCAGGCCCTTGGGGTAGTTCACGCCCTTGGTCATGGCCAGGTCTATGTCGTCACGGCTGGCGATGCGCAGGTACAGGGCGTCCGCTGCTTCGTTGATGAGCATGACTAGGATGCGGGCGAAAATCACTTTGCCCAGTTCTTCGTCCTGCTTCGCAACGGGGTTTTCGGCCTCCTCGGCATAATCGTAGTAGCCCCGGCCCGTTTTTTTACCGAGCCAGCCCGCTTCGCTCAGGCGTTTTTGGGTAAACGATGGCTTGTAACGTGGGTCGTAGAAAAACGACTGGAACACCGTCTCCGTCACTGTGTAGTTGATGTCGTTGCCGATGAAGTCCATCAGCGTGAACGGCCCCATGCGGAAGCCGCCAATGGCCGTCATGGCCCAGTCAATGGTGGCCACGTCGGCGATGCCCTCTTCGAGGATGCGCAGTGCCTCGCCGTAGTAGGGCCGTGCCACCCGGTTCACGATGAAGCCGGGCGTGTCCTTGGCCAGCACCACCAGTTTGCCCCAGCTCTCGATGAGCAGTTTGGCCTGCTTCGCAATGTCGGGGGCGGTCTGGATGGCCGGAATCACCTCCACGAGCTGCATCAGCGGGGCGGGGTTGAAGAAGTGGATGCCCAGCACCCGCTGGGGCCGCTTGCAGGCCGAGGCGATGGCCGCCACCGAGAGCGACGAGGTGTTGGTGGCCAAAATGCAGTCGGCACTGACGATGGCTTCGAGCTGCTGGAACACGGCCTTTTTCACCGCCAAATCCTCGATAATGGCCTCGATGACCAGCCCCGTTTCGCCGAAGGCGGCCAAATCGCTGAAAAAATAGGTGCGCCCAAAGATGGCCTTGGCGGTGGGGTCGTCCAGTTTGCCCTTTTCTGCGAGCTTGTTGAGGGTGGCGAGCAGGTTGGATTGTGCCCGCTCCAGTGCAGCGGTGTTGCTGTCAAAAACATAGACCTCGTGGCCTGCCGTGGCCGCCACTTGTGCAATGCCAGCGCCCATGGAGCCAGCGCCGATGATGCCGATTTTTATCATAAAAACAATTTAGCGCCAAATTTAAATCAAAAAGCCCACGCCATTCAAGGCGTGGGCTTTTTGATGAAAAACGGCTTTTAGAACCCGCTTTTCTTGCCGCCTTTTTTCGTCACGGGCACGGGGTTTTCCATCTCCACGTCGTCGGGGGCAGCTACCCTGAACTCTACCCGCCGGTTCATCAGGGTGCTGCTGGCAGAGGGTACCAGTGGGCCGTCTTCACCGTTGTAGTTGAGCAGGAAGCGGCTGCGGGGAAGGCCATGCACTGTCACCAAGTGTTCGATGCACTCCTTTGCCCGCCTGAACGACAGGTCGAGGTTGTACTGGTCGGAGGCGGTCTTGTCGGTGAAGCCCGTGACGACGAGCTTCAAGCTGGGGTTCGACTTCATCACCTTGGCGATGCTGGCCAGCGTACCGTAGTCAGCGTAGCGTATTTTGTAGCTATCAATATTGAAATGGACGTTGGGCAGGAACCAGTCGGTGATGCCACCGCCGCCCTTGACGATGTTCTGCGACTCGGCTTCCAAGCGTTTCATCAGTTCTTCCTCGCTGCCTTGGTGCGGTTGGCCATCTTGCCAGGGGTTGTTTTTGCCGCCGACGGGGAAATAAGGCTCGTCATCTTGATAATTGGGGATGCCATCGCCATCGCTGTCGAGGGGCAGGCCGCGGGTGTCCACCGTGACGCCGAGCGGGGTGGCGTTGTCTTGGTCGAGCAGGTCAATCACGCCGTCAGCGTCGGAGTCGGTGATGTCGAAGCTGGGTCGGTTTTTCAGCTCGGTGATGTCTTGCATGATGATGTCCATGGGGTTCACCCAGTAGAGCGGCTCGGCCTTGGTGTTGGCGTTTCCAAGGTTGAAATTGAGGCGAACAGCGCCGTAGCCCAGCACGTCGTCGTCTTCCCGGGTCACTCCGTCGAGCAGGTCGGCGTCCTTGCCGAAGATGACGAGCGCCTTGGACTCCAAGCCTAGGTTGAAGCGGCTGGATAGCCGAAATGCGATGCCGAGGCCACCATCGAAATGGGTTTGCACCTTTGGTGCAATGGATTTTAGGCTGGGCGAAATCACGTTTTGGGCAGTCACCTCGAAGCGGTTCAGGCCGCCTCCGGCGAATGCGTAGAGGTTGATGCGGCGGTGGCGGGCGCTGTTCCAGACGAGGTTGTTGATGGAGGCTACCAACTGGAGGGAGCCTGTCTGGATATCGGAAGAGGAGCTTCCGTTGACGAGGTCTTTTTGCAGGAGGCTCCCGTAAAAGCCCTCTGCCCTTACCGAGAAAACATAGTCAATAGCCTTGCGGAAATGGAATCCGGTGCCCCAGTTTGCCACTGGTTTTATGTCGCCAAATGACATGGCCGAGCCAGCGTGTAGCCCAAACTCCCACATGTGGGCAGGGGTGGGCCGATAGGGTACGGCGCTGCCAGCCTCTTGTGCATTTGTGAGAAGTGGAAGGATTAAAGCCAGGTTTAAGCAAGTGAGTTGGGCAAGTCTTTTCATCATAACGCATGTTTTTGGCATGGGAAAATCAAGCACATTACCTCCAAGTGACCAAAGCATTTTGCAGAAACTGCATGTGGATGCTCCGGCCAATTTACGACAAAAACATTGGGAGCTGATTTGAGCGGCCTTAGAAATTAGTTTGATGGGGAAAATTAGGCCGATTTTAGGCCATTTATCTTAAAAAAAACGGTCAATGGGCCGAAGTGTTCAGCCCATTGACCGTAAAGCAGTTGCCTGTCAGTGACTTGCTAGCTCGGCTTCGGCTTTGCCGGCCATGAGCTTGTTCAATGCAATTTCAAGGGCTGCCGTGGAGACGTTTGTGGGCATTGGGTTGAAGCTGCGTACCCGCTCCAAGGCACGGCGGATGGTGTCCGACACGTCGTCGAAAATGGCCTCGTCCGTCACGGGTGCATCGGGCTGCATGAGGTAGGCAAATACCCGTGCCATGCCACAGTTGGCGATGAAGTCGGGGATGAGGCTCAGCGCTTGGTCGGCGATGGTAGCCGTGGGGCCGAAGAACACGCCATCGTCCACGAAGGGTACGTTGGCGCCGCAGGAGATGACCTCCGTGCCGTTGGCAATCATTTCGTCCACCTGCTGTCGGCTCAC
>JALOMF010000609.1 GCA_025455635.1 Saprospiraceae bacterium
CCATTTCTTGACCGACATGATGAAGCGGTTGTCAATCACCTCCGATTTAATTTGGTGGTAGGACACCAAATTAAAATCCGGGTTGTTGACCTTCTCCCAAGTCCCCAGGAAAAGGACGGTCGGCCCGGTGCGCAGCCAATTACGGATGTACTCGCCCGGCTCGCCCTCAAAGCCCCTCGCCATGTCCGTCAGGCTGATATAGTCCTCCGAACCTTGGGTAATAAGGCTGATTTCATGTCCCTGAACAATGATTGTTCTATTGCTTGCCATTTTTACTATTCGTTTTCCATTTTGAAAAATGCGGCCCTACCCCACCCTATTGGAATTCGCGCAGCAGCAAATCAATCACGAGCTGCCGGATGGTCGTCCGGTTGCGCACGGAATGCAGCTTCAGCGTCGTGTGAACGTCTTCCGGCAGGTCCACGGTGATGCGCACGATTTTCTCCTTGGGCACTTCCACGGCGGCTTTTTCCTCCTGCTCATGGATGGTCTTTACCGCCAGCTCGACGGTCGGTGCGGCGGGCCTTGCGACGGGCTGCCTTTTCAGTCCCGATAGGTCTATGCTCTTTGCCATTTCTAAGTTTTTTAGTTTTGAACGAAGCCCAGTTTGCGGGCGATTTCCAGCACTTCTTTGGTGAAATTGGTCACTTCGGCGGCGGCTTTTTCATCGGTATGCTCCAGCACGCCCTTGCCGTTCACCGAGGTTTCAGCGTAGGCCACGCGGCGGTTGAAGCGCGTTTCCATCACGCCCACGCCAAAGTCGTTCAGCAGCTCCCGAATGCTTTGGTGCAGCTTGATGCTGTCCGAAAACTGGTTGATGAAGAAGTAGATGGGAATGTCCTGCCGAAACTCCTTGGCCTGCTCGAAGCGCTCGAAGAACAACTGCATCGAGCGGATGTCGTGGCCACTGGGCAGCACCGGCACGATGAGCAGGTCGGAGGCGAGGATGATGCGCGTGGTCATTTCCGAAAGCGAGGGCGTACCATCGAGGATGACGAAGTCATTGTCGCGGTCGAGCTGGTCCACCGCACTGCTCAACGCCTTGCTGTCCGTCAGGCCCACTGCCAGAATTTTGGGCAGTGTTTCTTCCCGCTCTGCAATCCAGGAGATGGTGTTCTGGTTCCGGTCCGTGTCCACGATGCAAACCTTGTAGCCGACATGTGCCAAGCACACCGCCAGGTTCTGGGCTACTGTCGTCTTCCCTACCCCACCCTTGAGGTTCGAAATCCCTATTTTCATTAGACTGTTTTTGTTTTTGGAAAAATCCGGCGGCAAGGTAAGATAAAGTAGAAAAGCAAAAGCGCAATTATTTAAAAACGTATTTACTGCAAAAAGTAAGGACGCAATATTAGTTGTCTTTCACCCAAGCATCAAACTCGTTGGCCGTCATGCTGCGCGCTGCCAAGCGGTTCTCCCAGGCCGCCCCACCCTTCTCGGCTTGCAGTTTCTTTTTGCGCTTTTGCAGCCGCTCCACAATGGCTGAAAACTGCTCTCCCTGCTCGAAGACTTTCAATTCCAAGAACCATTTAACGAAAGCACCCGCCATGCCAGCCTTGGTCTTTTGTTTAGTCTTTGTAGTGAAAAAAGCGATAGCCTCCTCGAAATACAGGTCTTCAAAGCCGGAAAACTCGCTGCCCGTCACCTTGGGCAGCATCTGCCACAGGGCAATGCCCGCTTTCACCCCGAAGTCCGTCAGTTTGCCAAAAGCCAGCAATTGCGACTTTGTCAGCTTTTCCAAATCCGTTACAGTAGGCTCCATTTCGGGGAAACGGCCTTTGGGCAAGCCTTCCGGCGCTGGCTGCCTGTCACCAAATTTGAAAACCACCTTGGCAATCACGCGGCCGCCGCGCTTGAACCGGATGGGGTGCAGTATAATATTGGTATGCTCGTTCACCTCCTCGTAGATCACGTCGAGCACCCGGCGGCGGAAATTGCGGAAGTCGTCGTACTTGCCGGGGATACCGAGCACCGATTTCAGTTGCTCCACCTCATATTCCATGGTGCTGACCTCCTCGTGCTTCTGCATCCGCCCCCTCGCCGCCTTGAAAATCTGGAACATCCGTATGGCGTAGCTGCTCTTGAGCGGGGCCGCTTCAAGGTAGTTGATACGGGCATATTCGTTGAGGTCAATGAGGAAGGGCTTGAGTTTCTCGGAAAAAAGGAAGGAAATGGCCACCTCGCCGGAGTCCATCTTGATGGGTTCCACCGACTGGAACCAGTTGACGTAACCGGGGAACTTCTTGCCGTCAATCTCGATGGCCGTGTCGAACTCGATGCCCTTGTTGCGGATGCGCTTGGTGAATTCCCGCATTTCCTGGTAAAGTCCACCCCACTTTGTCTCACCGTCGTTTTTGAGGATATGCTCCAGTTCCTTTACAGAAATCACCTGCTCGTGAAAACGGCTTTGCTTCTTGGGATCCATGTTGGCGATGAGGAACAGGATTACCTTTTGCTCCCTTGCGCTCAACTGGTATTGGGCATGGAACACGAACCGGTTTTCTATCCGGGCAACTAGGTTGTTTTTGGTAACTTCGCTCATCGCTTAAAAGGAAATTTGGTTTTTGACGACGCTTGCAGGAATCAAGCTTGAGCGAAAAGTAGTGTCGTAGTGTACAATCGTCCAAGCTATGTACACAAAAAATCATGGAATGTGGAAAAAAAGCGCGCTTTTCGCCCTGTTGTTGTACACAATAAAGGAATGAGCACTTTTTTGAAGCTCCCTATTTCTGTACACATTGAAAATAGTGAGCACTGTTAAGCGCCAATATCACCACCCTGTT
>JALOMF010000610.1 GCA_025455635.1 Saprospiraceae bacterium
GTGGCGGAACGGTTGCCCTTCGATGCCGTGCTGTTCGATGCGGCGGGCAGGACGGTTTGTGTTTGGCAAAATGAAACCATCGAGCCGGGCAGCCCGGCAGCCATTTTGCCTGTCGGCGAACTGGCGGGCGGTATGTACTTTTTGCGGCTGGAAAATGAAGGCGGGGCGGGGGTGGTGAAGGTAGTGTGGTGACAATGGTGATTTTTGTCAACCACTCCGTAGGAAGCAACCTTTTCAGGCATTGCATTGAACAGGAAGATATGATGCAGACCAACGATGAACTTGACAAGCATGATTCAAGTCAGCCGATTGGCTTGCTAAGTGGGCTAAGGATTTTTGACTAATCAAAATCAATCAACGCATGAAATCCATACTCAAACAATTGCTTCTCTGCGGCTTCGCCGCAATCACCGTTTCGGCATTTGCCCAAACGCCCGTCCCCATCCCGCCCACGCTGTCGGGCAGCACGATTGACCTGACCGTACAGGCAGGGACGACCGAAATCTACCCTGGCTTTTCGACCAACACCATTGGCTACAACGGCAGCTTCTTAGGTCCGACCATCCTGCTCGACGCCGGGCAACAGGTCACGCTTAACGTTCACAACCAGTTGGGCGACACCACTACGGTGCATTGGCACGGGCTGAATGTATCGCCCGCCAACGACGGAAGTCCTCATGTGATGATTATGGCGGGGGAAACTTGGTCGCCAAGTTTTCCGGTACTCGACAAAGCCGCCACCTACTGGTACCACCCGCACCTGCACGGCAAGACGATGGACCAGGTGCTGCTCGGCGCTGCCGGGTTCATTTTCGTGCGGGATGCGGAAGAAGCCGCCCTCGACCTGCCCCGCACCTACGGCGTGGACGACGTGCCGCTGGTGTTCCAATTCAAGACCTTCGATGCCAACAAGCAAATCCTATTGGAGGACGAAATGGACAATGCCGTGCTGGTCAATGGCGTGGTGGACGGGGTGCTTAACAGCCCTGGGCAAGTGGTGCGCTACCGCCTGCTCAACGGCTCCAGCCACCGTTTCTTCAATTTTGGTTTCTCCAACAACAAGCAGTTCAAGCAAATCGCCTCCGATGCCGGGCTGCTCGACGCGCCCGTTGTCCTGACCCGCCTCATCCTCGCCCCCGGCGAGCGGGTGGAAATCCTCGTGGACTTGGGCAACGAGCAGGGCAATACGCTGACGCTGAAATCCTTCGGCACGGGGCTGCCGCAAGGCTTTCCCGGTGGCACGATGATGATGGGCGGCATGGAAGGTCCGCTCGACAATACCGATTTTTCGGTACTAACCATCAACGTGGGAGCGCCGACCGCCGACCCGGTGACGACCGTTCCTGTCGCCCTGACGACCAACGAGGTGCTGTCGCAAACGGGCGCTGCGACCCGCTCGCTTGGCTTCACCGCCCAGCCGATGATGAGCATGACGAACTTTTTCATCAACAACAAGAAGTTCGACATGGAGGAAGTGGAGTTCACGACCGAGCAGGACAAGGTGGAGGTCTGGAACATCACGAACCAGACCATGATGGCGCACCCGTTCCACATCCACGGCAACCATTTTTATGTGCTGCAAGTGAACGGCGCAACCCCACCGCCCAACATGCGGGGCAGGAAGGACGTGGTCGTAGTACCGCCGATGAACGGCAGCGTGAAGCTCGTGACGAAGTACGCCAACTACGGCGACCCGATGCTGCCCTACATGTTCCATTGCCATATCCTCAGCCATGAGGATGGCGGCATGATGGGGCAGTTCATCGTGAACCCGGTGGCGAGCGCCACCGAAGAACCAGTGCTGCAAAGTTCGCTGACGATTTCGCCGAACCCCGGCAAGGGCAGTTTTGTCATCGAGGCAGATTTGCCGCAGGCTGGCGACGCCGTGCTGATGCTGTACTCCCCAGACGGCAGGCTACTGGAAACGAGAAAGCTGGAAGGGCTGACCACGGGCATTCAGCAAATCCCGGCGGACTTCAAGGGGCTGGCTGCTGGCTGGTACTGGCTGACCTTGCAGAGCGGCGAGCGGGTGTTTTCGGGGAAGGTGGTGGTGGAGTGAGTTAGCATCGAGCAAAGGCGAAAAGCAGGACAACATCAACTTTGCGCCTTTTCTTTAAACCTTTTTTGCATGAAAAATCAATCGTCTTTAATCGGCGCTGTGCTTGGCTTCGTGCTGGCGACAAGTTGTTGCTGGTTGCCCTGGCTGGCGCTGGCGCTGGGCAGCGCTGCCGGATTCTCCGCCATTTCCGAAGGAGTGGGAAAATACGGTGGCTGGCTTATGGCGTTGGGCTTTGGGTTGGCAGTTTGGTCGGGTTGGCAGTTTTTCCAGAAAAGGAAGAAAGCCCAATCGGGCAACATCGTTTTGCAGAGCCTGCTCACTTGCCCGAACTGTGGGTTTCAAAAAGAGGAAACCATGCCCACCGACGCCTGCCAGTTTTTTTACGAATGCGAAAACTGTCGGCAATTGCTGCGCCCGAAACCCGGTGATTGCTGCGTTTTTTGCAGCTATGGGTCGGTGAAATGCCCTCCGATACAGGCTGGCACAAATTGCTGCAAACAACCATAAGCACACATTTTTCAATCTTTTCCGATGAAAAAACTCCCTGTCGTACTTTTCCTATTTGCGGCGCTGCTCGCCCTTTCCTTTTTGACCGAAGGACCCTGCGACTCACCCGTAATTGGCGGTCACACGGGCGCACCTGGCGAAACGGGCTGCGACGGCTGCCATGCCGGAACGCCCAACACCGGACCCGGTACGCTCACCCTCGACTGGTCGGAC
>JALOMF010000611.1 GCA_025455635.1 Saprospiraceae bacterium
AGCTGAAGAAAAAATCGGGCAGCTACTGGACGGAGCGCAACCATGGCTACGAGGCGAAGGATTTGGAAAATGTATGGTAAAACGGTTTCAGGTTTTGGGTTTCAGAGCCAGTCCCGATTCTTCGGGATTTCAGGGACGGAAATGCCATAAGCCCGCTTGACAATTCTCCCTGTAATTTCAAATTCAGCAGATGCCCCCCTTGAAACCTTAAACTAAAAACTTGAAACCTTTAAAATGATAATCTACAACGTCACCGTAAAAATAGACCGCAGCATCCACGGCGATTGGGTGGACTGGATGCGCAACGTACACATCCCTGAAGTGATGGCCACGGGTTTTTTCACCAAGAGTACTATGCTGCGCCTAATGGAACCGCCTGCGGATGAAGAGGGCATCACCTATGCCATCCAGTACACCTGCAATAATATCGAAGCGCTGCGCCGCTACCAAGAGGAGGAGTCCCCCGCCCTGCAGGCCAAGGTGGCCGAGCGGTACGAGGGCAAGTACTACGCCTTCCGCACCATTTTGAAAGTGGTGGAGTAACGCCTTCTACGAAAATTTTCGTTGTCAAAAATCCCCTTCCCACCGATGCAGGCCGCTGCCCGTCTGCCTTGCCTTAATTTTCATCGAATAAAATCCTGCGACTCAAATAATCGGCGGTGCTTTGAAGTTATTCCGCCTTGTGTGGAGAATTTGAGAAATTAGAAATTACTAGATTTTGGGAAATGCAACCCTCTGCCTGCCCTAATTTCCCAATTTCCTAATTTCCCAATTTCTCCCTTCAGTCACCCGATAAATTTTGAGTCATGGACAAAATGAAAAAATTCTTTCTGTTCTGTTCCGGCGTTGACACCACGATGTTGGAGCGCTGCCCCACCGACGTGAACAAGTACATGGGCATCGGAGCCACCGTGTTCTTCACGGGCGTGTTGGCGTTTTTCTCGTCCGGTTATGCGCTTTTCACGGTGTTTGATAGCTACGTGATGGCCGCTGTGTTCGGCCTCGTTTGGGGTTTGATGATTTTCAACCTCGACCGCTACATTGTGATGAGCATGAAGAGCAACGGCAAATGGTGGCGGGATGCCCTCGTGGCGGCGCCCCGGCTCGTGCTGGCCGTGCTGTTGGCATTGGTCATTTCCAAGCCGTTGGAGTTGAGGATTTTTGAGAAAGAAATCAAGGCCGAACTCGTGACGATGGAGCAGGAGGTCTTCAAAAAACAAGAAGACCAACTGAAGGCCCGCTACCAAAGCCAGATTGACGAGCATCGCCAGCAAATTGCGCAGCTAAAAACCGAAATCGCCGACAAGACCGCTGCACGGGATACCCTCACCCGCATGGCCGTCCAAGAAGCCGATGGTACGGGCGGCTCCGGTAAACGGAACCTCGGCCCCATTTATCGGGCCAAGAAAGCCGAGGCTGACAAGGCGCAGGCTGAGTTGGACAGCCTTGTGGCCGTCGCCATACCTATTATAAGGGACAAGGAAAAGTCCATCGCCCAATTGGACTCGACCGTTGCTGCTGAAATTGCGGGACTTGCCCGCACCAGCTACGATGGCATGGCTTCTCGCATGGAAGCGCTGTCGAGGCTGTCGGCAGGGAGCAAGGCCATTCACTTTGCCAGCATCTTCATCATGTTGCTGTTCATCGCCATTGAAACGGCGCCCATCATGGTCAAGCTCATCTCCAGCCGCAGCCCCTACGACTACCTGCTGCACGAACACGAGCAGGTGTTTGAAATGGCCAATAAGGAAAGAACCGTGCTGCTCGCCAACGAGGTGAACAACAAAATGCAGTACGAGACCGAGACGAGCAGGCATTTGACGCAGTCACGCATCGTGTTGCAAAAAGAATTGATTGACCACAAGTTCAAGGAGAAGCTGGCTGATTTGAAGAACCGGCCGTTCGACTGGAAACTTGGCCCCGTTTAAAATCCTCGATACTGGCAGGGTTACGTACCCTGCCAGTATTGGTTTTTGCGGCATCGCCGACCTTTTATAGACCTCTTATGTTGTCTCCGCAATTTCTGCCTAAGTTTCGTCTCTTTCCACTTAGAATGGTAAAACGATAATCTTCGCACGGGTGGTCACTACCTCCTTTGTACCATCAGCGTAAATATTAAGGGTGTAAGCGTTGCAATCCTTCAAAACTGTCTAGTCCTACCGAGGCAGGACAATTACGATTATACAATACAGGCCATTACCCCACCATCAGCAACCACACTTGCAATCTCTGTACAATCCAGTGCGTTTTCAAAAAAGCTGATTAAAACAGCTAAAAAAATATCCATTGGCTACACGGCGACGATTAGATTTGTGAGAAGCTTTTTTTCTTGAATGTTCAGAATAATATTCGCAAATACTGGCAAACATTTACCCTTCATCGTTCCCCATGCCAAGGCGTTCAAAAAAAAGATTAGTTTTTATTTGGAAAAGTCTCGCTAGCGGTCATACATTTGCGCCCGCTTTCCGAATGAGGGAAGTGAATAAAACACACTGAAAGGCTTAGTCCTACAAATTCAGGGTATCTCAAAAAATACAAGAAAAGTACCATTCTATCTCCGGTAGCCCAAAATTAGCTGGGCAGGAAGCAAGAAGCAAGTACAAAAGAGTTCATTGACACCGATGGAGGAAAGGATAGACAAGCTAGATAAGAAGCGTATAATTTAAACGAGAGCGAACCGTCAACGAGAGTTGAGAAGGTTAAGCTTCTGTTGGTAAAATATCGTTCAAGCGGAGACGCGAGGACAAAAGAATTTTACTACGGAGAGTTTGAT
>JALOMF010000612.1 GCA_025455635.1 Saprospiraceae bacterium
TGGTCGCCCAGGTGCTGGTTATAATGGGATGAGCCCATGGTTACTTGCAGAAACCCAGTCATGGTCGGTCATTCGGCTAGGTTCATCCTTTAGAAGTCACGCACGAAGGCAAAAAACCCCAATCGACAGTGCCACGTACTTTCAGTCAAGTTCCAGCATTCACAATGGCTAAAAAACTGCTGCTGGCTGCATTTTTGTGCTACGCTTCAGGTAATTTGTAGACATAGGAATCTTTCTATTCAAACCTGTTCAAGTTCTGGGATGTTCATTTTGGTCAAATTCTTTTCGAATCAGCAGCAGCACCTAAGAGCTATTGGTTATCGGAGCCACTCAGTCAGGATGGCTTTTCTGATGCCGAAAACTTGGATCACCTGGACAGACGACTGGAATACCTCGACTTTGAGGAGAAATCGGAGGTCAAGCACGAGTTCGACAACGGAAAACTAATTGAGATGCCAGGAGGAACCTATTACCACAACAAGATTGGGTCTCGAATGAACACCCTGCTCAACATGTTCATTGACCAAGCTGACTTGAATTTCGACGTACTAAGCAGCGACCAGAAAGTTTTCATCCCGCTGCCCAACCGGGGCACCTACCCCGATGTGACCGTGGTAGAGGGTGAGCCAGAATATTGGGGCGACCGCAGGGACGTCATTTTGAACCCGTTTCTTTTGGTGGAGGTGCTTTCGCCCGGTACCGAAAAATACGACCGGGGCGGCAAGTTCGACAATTACCGCACCTTGCCTTCCCTGCGTGAATACGTGATAGTTTCGCAGGACGAACCTTTCGTGCAAGCCTGGTACCTGCACGACCCCGACAACAACCTTTGGAAAATCAGCGAAGCCAGGGGCATGGAGGCTTCCATCCAGTTTCACTCCATCGGATGCACCTTGAAGCTGAAAGATATTTACAAAAGGGTAAAGTTCGAGGCGGGTTCTTAGCGCATTTCAAGCATTTCATCAACCGTCAAATGGCTACCCCCAAAAACCGCAGCGCCTCCGAATTGAACCGCTGCCACTGCTCGATATTGCAGATGTGGCCGCATTTTTCGATGACCACGAGCGAGGCTTTCTCCTGCTTCGCAACGAAGCGGCGGGCGGCCTTGAAAAACACGTGGTCTTCGGCGCCCATCACCACGAGGCTCCATTTTTTCAGCTGGCGGTGGAAGTACTCGTCGAGCACCTGGAAGAACTCGCCGTACAGCCCCACCCATTTCATGTACTCGGCCTGCGTGAGGCGCTTGGCCTGCTGCCGGTAGAGCCGCCTCGATTTTTCGTGGTTCTTTTTGGGCAAAATGATGAGCGAAAACAAGGCGTAGATATACCGATAGGGCAAGACCGCATTCAGCAGCCGGGAGGCGTTCACGAGCGCCCGCATCTTGAGCGTGGCCCGGAAGATGCCGCCTGCCATCACCATTTTGTCAATCAATTCTGGTCGGATTTGGTCAATGCGCTGGAGGATGGCACTGCCCAGCGAGAGCGAGATAAAATGCGCCCGCTCGATGCCGAGGTGGTCTATCACTTCCAGGATGTCGTTGCAGACGATGTCGAAATTGTAGCTAGGGAACTCCGGCGCCACGTTCTTGGACAGGCCGTGGTCACGCAGGTCGAGCAGCAGCAGGTTGAAGAACGGCTTGAACGCCTCCGTTTGGTAGCGCCAAGTGGCGATGGCACCGCCCGCCCCGTGGATGAACACAAGCCAAGGCGTGTCTTTTGACAATTCGTAAGTCTGAAAATGAAGCATCCGGGTTTTATTTTGAAATGACAGAACAAGAAGCGCCGTGAAATGTTACGAAGACATGTCAAAAGAAAGAAACACCGAACTTCCCCTCCTTCGCCCTTCCATTCAAGCAAACTTAGAAGAAAATCCTGAGAACAGCGCCGGACATTTTCAGAACGCCACCCTGAGGCCCATCCTCAAGCTGCAAAATGAGCTGTTGCTCCAAATGTTCCGGCACTACCTCCAGAAAACAAAGGGCAGCTTCTTCCAACTGCCGCCGCCAAAGCAACTGGAGTTCATCTCCAACAGCATCCGCAGCGACCTCCGCTTCCGCAACCTGCTCACGGGCGTCATCATCGGGCATTTCACAGAAACCGAAATGAGCGTCTTCATCCAGCAAGAGCAGGAACTGACACGCCGCATCGCCGACCTGCTGATTCAGCGCCTGAGCGACCAAATTGACCAGTTGCTAGCCTAATTGCGTACCAATTTATTCCTTCTCCGCATATTTTTCCGTTTTGGGTTAGGGCAAGTACTGCCTTCGTCGTTCCTATTGCGAAAACGCATTTACAAACCAAGTTTTTCCACCAATCTGACGACGACATGAAACGAATCCTAACTTTGCTCCTGCTGGCAAGCACGATTGCCAACCACGCCCAGGCCCAGTCCAATGGCCTCGGCCTTTCCCGCTTCGGTTTTGCCCTCGGCGGCGACATTGACATGCCCATCGGGCTGGACGGCGACTACCTCCTCAGCACTGCCGAACGTGCAACCTTTTCCATGAACGACGCACCCTTCGAGTCGGGCGAACTGACCATGATGGACTGCGACAACGGCACTGCCCGGCTCAATTTCGCCTTCGCAAACCCTGCGGCGCCCTACACCGAGTGGCAGTTTTCACTGCTCGGCATCACGGGCCGCATTGACATGGTGCGCTACGAAACAGGCGAAGAAGGCTCGCCCGATTTCCAGTGGATGGAGGTCAATGCCACCAACAAGGAAACCGCCGTGGAGGTCGTTTACCTCCGTCACAAGAAAACGGA
>JALOMF010000098.1 GCA_025455635.1 Saprospiraceae bacterium
AACGGAAATATAAATTACAGTTCAAACTGCTTCTATATAATAACATCTGTTTCAAAGTTAGACACGGTTTAAATGCTATTAAAACTACGTGCACAGTTCGACTCAGGAGAAGTGCAGTAGTTCACAACGAACTAGTTAACAAATTTAGATCGTTTCATTGGTAGACTCGATCACAAATTACGACTTGCTAGCTGACACAGCTTGAACAAGAACTGACTTCATTGTACCAACAAGTCTCTCCAGTTCAACAATGCGTCGCTTCAGTTTATTATTGTCTTGTTCAAGCATAACAGTCTGTCCTTCCATTTCCTCCAAGCGCCGTTTTTTCAAATCGAAAATTAATAAAATGAAAATCCACTTAGTCGGTATTGCCTTCTTCTTTGGTCTTTGCACCGCTCTTTCGGCACAAACCAGTATCGGCAAGACCTCCATCAACGGCCAGTTGTTCACCCTGCTGCTCGATAAAAACGGCGACACGCTTTACATCGCTGAGGAACTGACCACGGTTTCGCTCACTTCGCCCCGCAAGTTCAAGAGCGTGGACGAGTACAACCGCTACCGCAAATACCTGCGCTACGCAGCCATCGTTTACCCGTATGCCAAAGAGGCCATCGCCGTTTTCAGGCAACTGGACGCCGAAACCGACGAAATGCGCAAGGGCAAACGCAAGCGCTATGCTAAAAAGCTGCAAAAAGACCTCGACGACAAGTTTGAGGCCCCACTCAAAAACCTGACCAAGACCCAGGGCAAAATCCTCGTGAAAATGGTGGAACGTGAACTGGAAACGCCCCTCTACGACCTCATCCGTACCTACCGGGGCGGCATGACGGCGAGCTACTGGAACACGGCCAGCAAGTTCTGGGGCTACGACCTCAAACACGGCTATATCGAAGGCGAAGACCCCATTCTCGACGCTGTGCTGGAAGATTTTATCCTCTCGCAGCCGGAAGAAAATCGTTAATTGTTTAATGCTTGATTGTTGGATTGTCACCTGTATATTTCAAAACCCAACAATCAAACAATCAAACAATCACAACAATCAATACCTATGTGGACCGAAAAAGACAACGCCCTGCAAGCCAGCTTCAAGTTTAAGGATTTTACACAGGCTTTCGCCTTCATGACCGAAGTGGCCTTTGCCGCAGAAAAGCTCAAGCACCACCCCGATTGGACGAATGTGTGGAACACGGTGAGTTTCCGGTTGAATACGCATGATGCGGGAGGCACCGTGACGGAAAAAGACCAGGAATTGGCAAAGGCGATTGATGCCATTGCGGAGCGCTACAAATAGCTACCGCACCAAGCTCAAATCCCCATTAAACGCCCGCCTCGCCCCGTCCACAAACTCCATCTCCGCCACCCAGACGAAGACCGCCGGGTTCATCGGCTGCCCTTCAAAATTGCCGTCCCAACCGAACTGCGGCGTGTTCGGGTCAAAGTCTTTTTCATAAAAAACAAGGTTGCCCCAGCGGTCGAAAATGCGGAAATGCAGCACTTTCGCCACCTCTGGCCCGGCGTAAAGGAATAGGCGGTCGTTGATGCCGTCACCGTTGGGCGAGAAGGCCGTCGGCACGAAAAAGGGCCGCTCCTGCTCTACCCGCACCGTGATTTTGTCCATCGCCGCACAGCCATTCGTGTCCACTACATGGATGCGGTAGGTCGTCGTCTCCACAGGAGCCACTGGCTGGCTGAGGCATTGCGGGCATTCGGTCGAGTCGGGCAGGTTGGTCCACCAGAGCGTGTCCACTTCCGACATGGGGATGCTCAACTGCGCTTCCAGCACGTAGTCCTCGCCCTGCACGATGGTCACGTCAGGGCCAAGCTCCACCAGCACTTCCTCCGGGCCGAGCAAGGTCACGGTGTCCGTCCAAACGCAGCCGTTTTCGTCCTTGATGACGATGAAGTGCGGCCCCTCTTCGAGGTAGCTGAACTGCGGGTAAGTGATGAATACGTCCCCGTCCACCGAGTAAAAATAGGGTGGCGCTCCGCCAATGACCGAGTCAATATAAACATACCCCTCTGGGTCGAGGCAGTCCGGGTGCTGGAGCCGCAGCACGGCGTTTTCGATGGGCAAGGAACTGGCCGCCACAGCCGTAGAGTCGGTGGCGGTGCAGCCATTGTCCAATCTCGTGACGGTCAAGTAATAAACTCCCGTATCATCCACCGTTGAGCTGATGGCGTTTGGCGCAGCGATATTGCCGCTTCCAGCCGTCGTCCAAGCGTAGCTCACGCCCGTAGCCGTTGAACCAGTTCCACTGACGGTAGTGGTCAAATTATCGCAATCGAGCTGCCCAAGGCTGGTCGCCACGGCCGTTGGTGCTTGCAAATTCTGGGTGACAATCAAGTTGCTGTCGCTCTCGCAACCATTGCCCGTATCGGTCACGGTCACGCTGAAAATCCCCGGACTGTTCACCAGCGGGTTGGGCGTGTCAGAGCCTTGAATGGCACCAGGCCCCGACCATTCGTAGTCAAATTCTGGCAAATTCGGAAGTACGGAGAGCTGCGCATTCACGACCACACAGGTCAGCATCGGCGCATCGCCCAAGCTGAAAACAGGGGGGGCGAGGTCTTCCACGACCGCTACGCTCATCGTGTCTGTACAGCCGTTTTGCAGGTTGGTGACGGTGAGCAGGTAGCTACCACCGCTCCCTACTTGCACCGCCGGGCCATTCACGGAGCTGATGATTTCCCCGTTGCCTGTTTCCCAAAAGAATCCCAGCAAGCCAGCGGGCGAGCTGCCAGTTCCGTTTAACGAAATGGTGTTTGAAAAACAATTGATGACGCCTCCTTGCGAAGCTGCCACCGCCGCAATTGGGCGAATCGTGTCCAGCGTCACGGTCACGGCGTCGCTGACCACGCAGCCGTTCCCGTTGTCGGTCACGGTGAGCAGGTAGGTTCCCGGCTCGTCAATCGTGGGTTGCAGGGTGGTTTCGCCTTCGGCAAAATGCCCGTCCATGGTCGTCCATTCGTAGCTGATGTCGGGGCTGGTGCTGGAGCCTAATCCGTTTAAAATCAAGCTATTGCGAGTGCAAGTGAGCGTGGAGTCGGCCCCGGCACTGGCCACCGGGATGTTGGCGTCACGGGTCACGGCGAGGCTGCCCGTGGCCGTGCATTGCGTCAGCAAATTGGTCGCTGTCACGGTGTAGGTTCCTGTCGAATCCACTTGTGCCATTGCCGAGTTTTGCCCCGAAACGAGGTGCCCATCCAGCGTGGCCCAAGCAAAGCCGAGCTGCCCTGCGGGCAATGAGGCACTGGCGTCCAGGGTCACGGTTAGGTTTTGGCAATTGATTTCTGGCGCTGTGGCGAGGTTCACATCTGGCGGCAGGTTGTCGGCCACCACCTCCACCACCGACACGGCTGGGCAGCCCGTCATCAGGTCGGTAGCCGTGAGCGTGTAAGTGCCGATGCAGTTCACCACGACTTGCAGCACATCGTCCGGCCCCACGATGCAGCCGCCGTTCGTGGCCACCCACTGGAATCCCAGCGGATTGGGGCTGGTGGCCGTGGCGTTGATGGTGAACACCGTATCGGCGCAGGTGAAGCGCAGGTCTGGCCCAGTGTTCAGCATGGGCAAGTTCGGGTCGCTGCTCACGTTGGCGATGTCGCTGTCCGTGCAGCCGTTGGCGGCGATGGTCACGGTGAGGATGTAGGTACCTTCGCTGCAAACCACCGGGCTGGGGGTGTTTTCCCCGGCGCAAATATCCCCGTTCGGGGTCGTCCAGTGGTAATTCACGTTGGTGGGCACTGCGCTGCCGTTCAGCACGACGGTATTGCTGTTGCAGGTAATCATGGCGTCCGGCCCGGCATTGGCCACGGGGTGCAGCGTGTCCACCCCGATTAGCATCTCGTCCATTGCGGAGCAGCCAGTTATGCTATTGATAACCAATAAGTTGTACGTGCCCGGCTCATCCACGCAGGCCGTTGCCGCTGTGGTGTTGCTGGCGCAAAAACTGCCGTCCAAGCTCGTCCACTGGTAGCTGATGCCCTGCCCGGCACTGGAGTTCCCGCCAATGGTCAGTGTCTCGTTTTCGCAGGTCAAATTGGCGTCCGGGCCAGCATCGGCGGTCGGTGCTTGCCCATTGTCGAAGACTTGTACTTGGCAAGTGCTGCTCGATATTGCGCCATTGGGGTAGTTTCTGGTTACGTTCAGCACATAGATGCCCGCTGCATCGGCGCAGGCCGTGGCCGTGTTTTCACCGCCACAAAAACTGCCGTTGCTGGTCGTCCACTGGTAACTGATGTCGCTGCCCGTGCTGGAACCCGTGGATAAAAGGCTGACGGTCAGGTTGTTGCAGTCAAGCGGCCCGCTCACGCTGGCAGCGCACTCAGGGTCGCAGTTGACGGGGGCAAACACCACCACCTCGTCCGTGTCACGGCACATATTCAGCGTGTTGGTGACGATGAGTGTGAACACATCGCTGGCATTGTTCGGCATGACCTCTGGGTAGAGGGTCTGGCCGTTGGCCAAAACAGTGCCGCCCACCGAGGCCCATTCGTAGGTGTAAACAATGCCGGAAATGGAGGAATTGCTGCCGTCCAGCGTATCGGTCGTTTCCCCGCAGGGGATTTCAGCATCAGGTCCAGCGTCGGCGATTGCCGGGAAGTCGAGCAGCCGCACCAGCACCCCCGTGTTTGCGGAGCAACCGTTGAGCAAATTGGTGACGGTCAGCGTGTAAACATCGGGGCCAAGCACCTCGGCGTTGAGCAGGGTCGGGTCGGTGCAGATGGTGCCCGTTTGCCCTGCCTCCCAAAAATAAGCGAACTGCGGCCCTACCGAACTGCCCGTGGCATCCAGCGGGAAGCAGGCTTCCAGTTCTGGGCAGGTCAGCGAAACGATGGACGAATCCACCACGGCCATTGGCGAAATCGTGTCCATCGTCACCAGCACCGTATCGGTCGCCAGCAGCCCGGTGGCCGTATTGGTGACGGTAAAAACATACTCGCCCGCCCGCACGATGGGCGCAAACGGGTCGCTTTGGTCTTCGATGGTGCCAGCAATGGCCGTCCAGTTGTAGCTGATGTTTGGGCCAGTGGTGGCTGATGCCGAAAGCGTGTCGGTAAAAGTCTCGCCTGCGCAATTGATGAGGCCATCGGCGCCAGCGTCCACGAGCGGGGTGCAGGCTGCTGGGTCAAGCGTGGCCAGCACGGTGTCGGTGCTGATGCAGCCGTTGTTGGTATTGGTGACTTGCAGCACGTACTCGCCGGGGGCGCTGGCGGTGGGCGTAGCTGTGGTTTCGCCTGCGGCAATGCTGCCGCTCAACGCCGTCCAGAGCAGTTCAAAACCAAAGCCGTTGTCTGAATTTGACCCCTCCAGAATCGCCAGGCCCGTGTTGCAATCCGCCGCTTGGTCGGGGCCAGCATCGGCCACTGGGGCCACGGTGCCTTCGGCTACGATGACCGTGTCGAAGCTGGTGCAAAAAGCAAGGTTTATCGCAAAAACAAAAGTGTCGGCATAGTTTACGGCAACCTGGACGTCGTTCGAAATCGTGTCGCCCGCCGAGTTGGTCCATAAAAGGCTGGCAAACGGGACGATGGTCGAGCCGCTGGCATCCAGCGTGAAGGAGGTTTCCGTGCAGTTCAGCACATAATCAGGCCCAGCGTTGGCCACGGGCGGCGTCTCGTTTCGGGTGATGACGGTGAAATCGGAGTCGGTGCAGCCGTTCGTCGTGTCGGTGACGGTCAGGTTGTAGATGGCCGCCTCGTTGACGATGGCCGTTGGTTGGTCCAGTGGACTGAGGAAGGCCCCGCCCGGCGATGAGGTCCATTCGTAAATGAAATCTGGGCCGGTGGAAGTGCCGCTCCCGCCGACCATCACCGAGATGATGGAGCAGGTGAGCGAGTCGTCGGGGCCTGCGTCGGCGTTGGGCGGCGTGAAGTCCGTGCCAATGGTCACGCTGGTGGAGTCGGTGCAGCCGTTGGAGGTGTCTATCAGTTTTAGGGTAAAAACACCAGGTGTGTTGGTGGTGGCGATGGGCGTTCCCTGGCCAGAGATGATATTGCCAACCCATTGATAAACAATGAATGGTGAGCCTGTGGAGCTGCTGCCATCCAGCGTCAGCGTGTCAAATTCGCAGTTCAGCGTATTGCCTTGCGGCAATGTGATGATGGCGTTCGGGGTGTTCACGTCCACGGTCACCACGACGAGGTCGGTGTCCCGGCAGCCGTTGGCGAGGCTTTGCACGATGAGTTCGTAAGTGCCCGTTTGGTCGGCAGTGGCGGTGGCGGCAGTGGTCGGTGGCAGCAGGTTGCCATCGGCAGTGCTCCACGAAAATGTGATATTGCCCGAAGGGCCAGAAGCCATGCCGCTGAGGGTCACGGTCGGGTCGGCGCAGGAGAGTTCCATGTCAGGTCCGGCATTGGCCACGGGCGGCACGATGTCTTGGTTGAGGGTGAAATAGGCGGTGTCCCGGCACTGGTTGGTCTGGTCGGTGACGATGAGGGCGTAGGTACCCGGCAGTGCGGTGCTGATGCTCGTGCCGTTGCCGAGCGGGGTGCCGCCGCTGCCTTGCCATGCGTAGGCCAGGTTGGCCGCAGGGGTGGAGGCATTGCCGTCAAGGCTGATGCTGAGGGTGTCGCAGGTCAGCCCGTTTGCCGAAGGCGAAATGACTGCGCTCGGAAGGCCAGCTTGCTGCTGCACCACCACGCTGGCCGTGCTGCTGCACACGCCGGCGGTGACGGTGAGCGTGTAGGTGCCGGGGGCAGTGGCCGTGGCGTTGGCTTGGTCGGTCGGGCCGCTGAACTGGCCGCCGACGGTCGTCCACAGGTAGCTCAACGTACCGAAAGAGGTACTGGCCGTGGACACCAGCGGCACGGCGGTCTGCTGGCAAGTGAGTATGCCCGGCTGGGCAATGCTGGCACTGGTTTGCACCACGGTCAGGGTCAAGGTCACGGTGCTGTCACAGCCGATTTGCGAAGCGAGTATGTCCACATAAGTGCCTGATGTTGAGTAGGTTGAGTTGCCTACGGCAAATGTTCCACCTTGGCAAATCACCTCGTTCAGCGTAGTTGTTATTTCGGGTAAAACGGTCAGGCTGAGGTTCACCGTGCTGTCGCAGCCGAAACCCGTGAAGAGGTTTTCGGTGTACATGCCCGTGGCGGTGTAGGCCATGCCGCCGACCCAAAGCGTGTCGCCGAAGCAGATGGTTTCGGAGAGGTTGGTGGTTTCGTTGGGCAACACGGTCAGTTGCAGGTTCACGATGCTGTCGCAGCCGAAGAAGGAGTTGAGCGTGTCCCTATAGATGCCCGTCAGGCCGATGTTTTGCCCGTCGAATAGTACCGTTTCGCCCTCGCAAATCGTGTCGAGCAGCACGGTTGTCGGTGGCGGTGCGCCGATGTTGACCACCACGCAGTTCAGGCCGATGTCGCCGCAGAAGGCGGGGGCAGGCCCGGTCAGGTTGGCGTTGAGGCTTTGGGGAGTCAGTGGCGAGCCGAGGGCTGGGAGGTTGGCTGCTTCGGCCAGCAGGTAGCTCAGGCCGCAGATGGTGTAGCTGCCAGCGGGATAGGTGGTGAAATCGTCGTTGGTGTCGAGGTCGTAGAGGTTGCCGCCGCTGAACACGGCGAAGGTGTAGCCGTACTCCAGCGGGTCGGGCACGATGGCGCCATAGACGGGGTCGAGGTCGAGGTCGAGGGCTGGGTCGCCGATGCAGGCGGTGACATTGGGGTCGGGGAGGTTTCCGGCGTCGGCGTCGCAGCAGAGCTGGCCGGAGTCGTCGCAGGGGATTATCTCAAATTCCAAAATCCTGCCACCGTTGAAGGGGGCTGCGTTTTCGATTTCGATGCACCATTGGCCATTGATGGGGCCTGTGTTGAAGCCTTCCAAGCAGCCGTTGAACGGGTGGTACTGGCCATCGTAAACGCCACTGCCCCAAGGGCAGGAGCTGGGGCAGGTATTGAAGGCTGTTGGGTAGTAGCACAGGCCGACCGAGTCGGGGTGCGGGGTGGTGGCGCAGGGCACGAAGAGGATGTCCCAGGTGGCTAAGGGCGTGAAGGCGCTGCAATTGCCACTGGTGCCCACGAGCTGAACTTGCTGGCCAGCGGGCGAGGTAAGCGTAAGCTCCAACTCCCCGATAAGGCCCGCCGTGAACTTGATGTACACGCCGCAAACCCCTTGTGTGGGGCTGGCTAGGTCGTTGTTGAAGGCATCGGTGAACTCGTAGCAGACTTGGGTGCTGGCATTGGAAGTGAACTGTAGCGGGCAGTTGCCTTCATCGGCACAGCCGCAATCCTGTGCCTGCATTGCGTGAGCAAGCGAAACAAAAAAAACAAGGGATATGAGCCTTGGGATTATGCGCATAAACGGTTGTAATCAGTGCCTAATGTAGCCGGGAAATTCGTTTTCCGACTGGATTTGTGGTGCAGGGAAATGAATTTCCCGGCTACAAGCTTCCCAACGAGGGAATTTAGACCAAAATTACATGAAAAGACTTGATGTGGCTCGGTTGAAAATTGAAATGCACTAATTTGTCAAAAACTGGGCATGAATGTTTTAAAGCAAGAAATCCAAGTAGTTTTCTCGATTAACCAATGAGAAATTGGCATTGGGGTATGTTTCGAGCCAAGTTGCAGGAGCTTTGGCCTTGCCTGTATTCCATTTGAACTCATAGCCATGCAGTTCGCCGTTGCGTTCTTCCACATAGTCGAGTTCGGCACCTGAGTAGGTTCGCCAGAAGTATGAGCTATTGTAAATGCGTTGGTATTCAACCTTTTTCTTTCGCTCCGCAACAAGAAAGTTTTCCCAAAGCGCACCGACATCCTGCCGAAGGTTCAAAGGGTTGAAGTTTTCGATGAGCATGTTGCGGATACCAAGGTCGTAAAAAAAGACTTTAGACATTTTGCTCACTTCTTTGCGTAAGTTTCTGCTGAAACCACCTAATCGAAAGATAATGAATCCTTTTTCAAGGAGGTCAATATAACTGTTTACCGTGTCATGGCTCATTTCCAAAGCCTTTCCAAGCTCGTGCAACGAAACTTGTGACCCAGCTTGAAAAGCCAGCAATTTCAATAACTTAACTATCTTGTCGGCATGTCTGATATTGGAAAGTTGGAGTATGTCCTTGTACAGGTAAGCGCCAGCCAATTCCCGCAAGTATCGGATTTTAGCGTCGTTGCCTGACAACCCCAACACTTCTGGGTACATGCCAAATCGAAGGTGGGATTCCAGTAGTTCTTTCAGTTCAAACGGCGTCATATCTGGTGCTAGCTCCTGAAGGGCCACTGGGAAAAGACGGTAAGTCCAAGTTCTACCAGTCAGTGGTTCTTGTAATTGGTTTGCCAGCTCAAAAGATGATGAACCTGTGACGATGATGCGAAGCCCCGGCTGGCTGTCGTGTAGAATCTTAAGGTTAATGCCTATGTTGTTGATATTTTGTGCTTCATCAATGAAAAGTAGCTCATTGTTCCCAATCAGTTCTTGCATTTGCTTTAAGTCACGGCTTGATAGGATATCATTGTATTTGTGCTGGTCAGCATTTATTTCCAGCGACTTATAAGGCAGTTGATGGATTATTTCTCTTACTAATGTGGTCTTACCGACTTGCCTTGGGCCGTAAACAAGAATGATTTTCCGGTAATCAGTCAAGTCTTCTTTAATTTGCGTTGCAATGGCTCTTTGAATCATTAGCTTGAATTTTTCGGATTCATTGGCAAAATTAGCTTGAATTTTTCGGATTCATTGGCAAAATTAGCTTGAATTTTTCGGATTCAAACCAATTAGATGTTTAAAACAACAAGTACACTTGTATGAGACCTAATAGCAAATTCCATTTTTTCATCGTCGCCTTTCTTTTCTCCTTCGCAAACATGCAAGCACAACAAGCCCTCCCGCTCTACGGCACCGCCCCCATCCCCAATTCCAAGCCCGCCGAAAACCTTGAGAAAACAGAAATCAATGACTGGAAAATCGAGTTTACCACCGAGACTTCGCAGCCGACCCTGACCCCTTTTTTGCCCAAAAAGCCCAATGGCACGGCCATGATTATCTGCCCCGGCGGCGGCTACTCAGGCACGGCGGGCGACCATGAGGGCCGGCAAATAGCGGCGGCACTCAACGAGGCTGGCATCACCGCCTTCGTGCTAAAATACCGAATCCCAAACGACCGCTACTGCGTGGACAAGTCGCTGGCACCGCTCCAAGACGCCCAGCAGGCCATTCGCCTCGTGCGCCAGCGGGCCGCCGAGTGGGGCGTCAATCCCAACAAAATTGGCATCATGGGCTTCTCGGCGGGTGGGCACTTGGCAGCCACGGCGGCCACCCATTTTGCGCAAAATGCCGACCCCACCTGCTCCGACAAGACCTCCGTCCGGCCCGATTTAGTGGCGCTGATTTACCCGGTCGTCAGCTTCCGGGAGGGCATCGGGCATGATGGGTCGAAGGAAAACCTGATTGGGAAAGAAGCCAGTTTGCAGCAGGTGGCGCAC
>JALOMF010000613.1 GCA_025455635.1 Saprospiraceae bacterium
GGCACCAGTTTCGGGTTGATGAAACCACCGTAGGGCGCAATGTTCAGCTTTTCGGAGCGGGCCAGCACTTCCTTGTGGATGGCGGGGTCCACCTTCACGCCGTAGTTTTCGACGAGGGCCTTGCCAGCTTTGGCGTCGCCCTGCGATTTGATGCGCTGTATTTCCTTCAGCAAGTCGCCGAACAGCCCCCGCAGCTTGTTGTAGTCCTTGATGTCGAAATAGGTCTTGCCGTCACGGGTCACTTTCTCGATGACATTGTCTTTTTTGCCTTTTTCATAAGCCCAAAGCGCCACGAGCTGGCGGTTGCGCATGTGCGCCTCCTCGATGTTCTTGCCGGGCTTTATGCGGCGCAGTTGGAGCATGAGGCCGTTGCGGATATAGCTGTCGTACTCGGCCTTGCCCACTTCCAGTGAGGGCATCACCTTCAGTTCGATGAGCTTGGGGTCCATGATGTAGTAGAGGGCGAAGAGGTCGGCACGGGCCTCCTCCAGCGTGGAGGAGTAGCCGGGCAGGGTCACGCTCGGCTCCGCAACGCCGGGTTCCAGCACGCCGCTGGCATGGCCGAGCACTTCGTGCAATGCGGTGTGCAGCTTGCCAGCGAGGTCGCCGTGCAGCTTGGCCAGTTTTTTCTCCTCCTCGTCGTGGGCAAACTCATCGGTGAGGCCGGGGCCGCCCGACTGGCTGTAGGCTTCCTCGATATTGCCGAGGCTGACGGACTTGGAGCCGAGTTCCCGAATCCAGTTGGAGTTTGGCAGGTTAACGCCGATGGGCGTTGCGGGGGAGGCGTCGCCGGATTCGCCCGCCGTGTTCACCACTTTGTAGGTCACGCCCACCACGTTCTTCTTTTTGTGGTTGGGGAAAAGCGGCGAGTTGTCCTCGAACCACTGGGCATTGGTGCCGAGCACTTTCATGCGCTCCGATGCCTCAAAATCGGTGATTTGCACGATGCTTTCGTAGCTGCCCCGCTGGCTCATGGGGTCGTGATACACTTCCACGAAGCCGATGATATAGTCCACGTCGCCCTCGGTGGCCTTCACCCAAGCGAGGTTGAAATCGGCCCATTTTTTCAGGTCGCCCGTTTTGAAATAGTCAATCAAAATCACGAGCGCCTTTTTCTGCGGCTCGTTTTCGGCCACGGTCACGGCTTTTTCGAGCCAGAAGATGATGCGGTCAATGGCTGGGCCGTACAAGCCGCCCGATTTCCAGACGTTCTCGAAGAGCCAGCCGTCCTTGCCTTTTTCGAGGCGGGAATTGAGGCCCCATTCGAGCGGCTTGGGGTCTTCGCTGGTCGTTTTTGCTTCGTAAAATTTTTGAACATCGGCAGTGGTCACGTCAGGGCCGTGGAAGTTGACGGCGGAGGCCAGCACGTTGTCGGTGCCATCGGCCTGCTCCACCCGCTTGGGGTCCACTTTCGGGTCGAACATGGCGTTCAGCGCTGCAAACTGCATGGTGCCGCCCACCGAGGCCAGCGTTTTTTCAAAATATTCCCTTGAAAAACCCGGCTGGAACTTCTCGTGGGAGTAGTGGTGGTGTATGCCGTTGGAGAACCAGACCTGCTTGGCGTAGAGCAGCAGTTCGTCCCAGTCCTTGCCCTTGCGCTCGCCCTTGTAGTTGGCCACGATATTGTCGAGGGCCTGGCGGATGGGCAGGTTGAAGCGGTAGTTTTGGTCGTAGATGATGTCACGCCCGCTGAGGCCGGCCTGCGTGAGGTAATAGACCAGTTTTTTCTGTTGCAGGCTCAGTTGCTCAAAGCCGGGCACTTGGTAGCGGATGATTTTCTTGTCGGCAAACGACTCGGTCTGCCACTTGAAGCCGTCTGGGCTGGTGCTGTCGGCTTTATGCATGTTTTTTTTGCCGCAGGCGGCCAGCAAAGTGACGGCGAGAAGTAGGAAAGGAAGTTGTTTCATGTTGCTGCATTTTGATTTTGAAATGATTAGGCGTAAAACCCGGCGTGAAATTAAGCCAAGTGCATCGGAATCACAGTGTAAAAGCGCTGGTTGGGCAGTTTTGTATCGGCGAGGGTTTGCGAAGCGAAACAGCAGTGCGGTTTTGGGCAATTGTCGGCTTGTTTTCAAAAAAAATTGTTTGTAGAAAGATTGCGCCACAAACTTTATCCCGCACCACTTATTATTCAAAGTAGCGAAAACGAAACGCAGACTTTGACTTAGTTTTGCGGGTCAAAATTTGACGCCCTTGCTTTTTGTGAAAATTTGGCGGTAGGCCCTGTGTTTTGGTTGAAGCCCCGCCCCATTGGCATTGAGCGCCAATTTGACTTTGGCAATGCATTTGCGCAGAACAACGAAGGCCACAATTTCACCAGAAGAATGAACAACGAAGAGAATACGCCATCGCCGAAAAAGCTCAATATCTGGCTGCCCATGCTGTTCGCACTGGTAATGGTGGCCGGTATGCTCATCGGCACCAAGATGCAGTCCAACCCGCCTACAGTGGCCGCCATCGAATCGGCGAAGACGGACGACCTGCCGCCCAGCTCCATCGGGCAGGGCAAGCTGGAGGAGCTGATCCGCTACATCGAGTCCCGCTACGTGGACGACGTGAACAAGGACGAACTGGTGAAGCAGGCCATTGACAATATCCTCTTCCAGCTCGACCCGCACTCCAACTACATCTCCGCCGCACAGCTCAAGGAAGTGAACGAACAGCTAGAAGGCAGCTTCGACGGCATCGGCATCGAGTTCGTGGTGGTGGACGACACGGTGATGGTCGTAGCCGCCCTCTCCGGCGGGCCTGCCGAGGGC
>JALOMF010000614.1 GCA_025455635.1 Saprospiraceae bacterium
TTCCTTTTTGCCCAGTGCATAGCTACCCTTCGAAATGAACAAATTGCGCTTGTAGTCCCAAGCACCGTTGTCTGGCAAGGTATTGAACAGCCTAAGCGTTTTCCTGTCCAAAAACTCAATTTCAAGATAGGCTCCTTGTGGAATCATTACATAGACCTTGGCAGCTTGAGGGCTGCTAATCACAAAATCAAGGTTCAACATTTTAATGCCGCCCCTCCAAGCTGTGAGAAACCCACTGACTGCAATCATATTCCCCTTCGGGAAATCCTGCTCCAGCCCACGGTCGGTATGTTCAAAAAAACGGGAAGTTTCGGTATCCCACCGCATGGCATTGTTCAACGTGTCAAAGCTCGAAACGCCCAATGCCGCAACATTGGGCGGAGGCAAAATCAGGATGCCGTTTTCTACCTCGTCCACAGTTGGAACTTGTCCTGAGACACTCGTTTCAGCCCGTTGTATTCGTGGCATTTGCAGCTTTTTCAACACCCATTCAGCGGCATTGAAATTTCTTTTAAAAATCTCAGGTGGCAAGTTCTCGTATTTTTCAAAGCTGGACTTTTGGGACTTCAAGGTGGCCAATTCATTTTCCAACCGAGCAATCCTCCACTCAATTTGGGCAAGCTCCTCAGGTTGAAACTGCCGAGCGTCCAGCCTCCGCTGCTCCAAAATTTCAACCAATTTGACCCGCTGCCGGATGAGCGCCAGGCTCAGTTCACGCTCTTTGGTTGCTAGTTCAGCCAGCACCGACGAATGAAAGGCCCGCTCTTCGGCTGTCGGTTCATAAATGCCCGTGACCGAAGTATCGCCCTGAAAATACTGCCATGTGCCGTCAGCTTTCACCACTATTTTTTGACCCCGCTCGTTCGTCACGACTTCTTGGCCTTGCAATGAACAAGACAAAACCATGAGCAGAAATGCGGCCAACGAAAAGCTCCTTTTTTTGAACAAAGCCTGATTTTTTAAAAAACACGTTTACTTTACCTCAAAATTAAGCGGTAGTTTGGGTTCGGCGGTCGTGTTGCCGAACTTTGCGCAGCCAACTATGCATTTTTTTTGACCAGAAAAGAACCTAGCTGAATGAACTTCCTTTTTGAAATAGGATTCCTGCCCATCAGCCTCTGGGACGTGCTGGACGTGACCATCGTGGGTTACCTAATTTACCGCGTCTACCTGTTGCTGCGGGGAAGCATCGCCTTCAATATTTTTCTGGGCATCGTCATCATCTACCTGCTCTGGTGGTTGGTCGGCTTGCTGAAAATGGACATGCTTTCGATGATTCTCAGCCAATTCGTCAACGTTGGGTTCATCATCATCATCATCATTTTCCAGCCAGAAGTGAGGCGTTTTTTGTTGCTTTTGGGCAAAACCACGCTTGGCCGCCGAACCGATGTCATGCTGCGCTGGCTCACCCGAAACATAGACAAAAAGCCCATCAACGAACTTGGCAACCTAGACATCAAACAAGCCCTGCTCAGAATGTCAAAAGAAAGAACCGGGGCGCTCATTGTCTTTTCAAACAGCTTTGAGCTGGAGACCATCAGCCAGTCAGGTATTGCACTGGACGCCAAAATAAGCCAGTCCTTGCTGTTGAGCATTTTCCAAAAAGAAAGCCCGCTGCACGATGGGGCCGTACTCGTCGGCAATGGCAAATTGATAGCGGCAAGCTGCATCCTTCCCATTTCCGACAGCGCTTCCCTACCCTCCCAAGCCGGGCTTCGGCACCGGGCAGCATTGGGTATCACGGAGCGGAGCGGCGCATCGGCATTCGTGGTTTCGGAGGAAACGGGAGCCATCAGCTTCGCAAACGGGGGGAAAATAGAATTTGCCATCCCTGAAAGCCGACTTTCCGAACTGCTGGGTTGACAGCACAAATGGCTTCCCCCCGAAAACCTTCGCCATTTTTTTCAAACACTTATGCCAATCTGCCGTTTGCTGCATGGACATTTTTCACTTGGCAAACAGCCGCACCTCGCTATCTTTGGCCGTCAATATTTCAAAATTGAACTAAATTTCTTCTCCAACAACCAGCCAAATTTGCCTAACCATCAACGTCAACATTTATGAAATCTACGCAAGAATACATCGCTAAAAACAAGCAGCGCTTCCTAGACGAACTGCTCGAACTGCTCCGAATCCCCTCCATCAGTGCCGACCCAGCCTACAAGGCCGACGTACTGCGCACTGCCGATTTTGTTGCCAAAAGCCTGCGTGACGCTGGTTGCGACAATGTCGAAATCTGCCCAACCTCCCACATGAAAGACGGCAAAGCCAAGGAAGGCTACCCCGTTATTTATGGTGAAAAAATCATTGACAAAAAACTGCCTACTGTGCTGGTCTATGGCCACTACGACGTGCAGCCGCCCGACCCGCTCGACCTTTGGACTTCACCGCCCTTCGAGCCCGTCATCAAGGAAACGAAAGTGCATCCGCAAGGTGCCATCTTCGCCCGTGGCGCTTGCGACGACAAAGGCCAGACCTACATGCACGTTAAGGCTTTTGAGGCAATGGTGAAAACCGATACGCTGCCCTGCAATATCAAGTTTTGCGTGGAAGGGGAAGAGGAAGTCGGCTCGCCCAGTTTCCGCCCTTTCGTAGAAAAAAACAAGCAAAAACTGGCCTGCGACGTCGTGCTCTGCTCCGATACCAGCATCATTGCCAACGACGTGCCCAGCATCACGACCGGGGTGCGTGGCCTTGCCTACCTTCAAGTGGAAGTGACCGGGCCTAACCGTGACCTGCACTCTGGCGTCTATG
>JALOMF010000615.1 GCA_025455635.1 Saprospiraceae bacterium
ATTGTCATTCCTTTTTTCTAAAAAATTTTAAGCTAAAATACTCCCTCCAAAGCCTCCCACCCACACACGTTTCGAGCACACAAGACCCCCCTCCCCTTTTTTTCTTTTGGCAAATGATTGCCCTAAGCCCGTTTGCATTTTGCGAAGCAAAAGGAAAAAGCATGTTCGCAAAATGGCAGTTTTCATCCCTGACGGCCCAGATGGCCACTATAAAACAAAGCTGATGCCCACAAAAATTTATGCACAAAACCTGTACAAGGCACTGATTGTCATCACATTAGCAATGATGGCATCCGGTTGTGGCTCGTACCTCTACCAGCCCATCCAGCAGACCAAGGCACGGCTGGGGGAAGAGACCCAAAGCACCCTCGACCTGCGCAGCCTGCCGGGGCCGAAGGAAAAAATCGTGGTGGCCGTCTATAAATTCCGGGACCAAACCGGGCAGTACAAGCCAACCGAGGGCGGCACAAGCTGGAGCACAGCCGTCACGCAGGGCGCCACCAACATCCTCATCAAGGCACTGGACGACTCTGGCTGGTTCGTGCCCATCGAGCGGGAGAACGTGGGCAACTTGCTCAACGAACGCAAAATCATCCGCAGCAGCCGTGCCCAGTACAACAACGAAACAGGCGAGGGAAAGGACAACCTGCTACCGCCACTGCTCTACGCTGGGGTCATCCTCGAAGGCGGCATCGTGAGCTACGACGCCAACGTCATCACGGGCGGGGCGGGGCTGCGCTATTTCGGCGTGGGAGGCAGCAGCCAGTACCGTCAAGACCGGGTGACGGTCTATCTGCGGGCGGTGTCGGCCAGCAACGGGAAAATCCTTAAGACGGTTTACACCTCCAAGACCATCCTCTCGCAGCAGCTCGACGGCGGCATGTTCCAGTTTGTGAAATACAAGCGATTGCTGGAGGTGGAGACTGGTTTTACCTACAACGAACCCTCGGAACTCGCTGTGACGGAAGCCATTGAGCGGGCCGTGATGAGCCTTGTCATCGAGGGCGTGGACGATGAACTCTGGACGCCACAAGAGCCTCGCCTGATGGCCGAGTCACCTGTGAAGGAGTACAAAAAAGAAAAGGAAATGATTGCCAAGACCGATATTTTTGGCAAGCGCATTGACAACCGGCGGGGCATCGTGGCCGTGCAGGCAGGGGCGGCCAGCCTACTCTACCAAGGCGACTACCCCAACCCACTGCTCACAACGGGCCTCGACCTCGGCTTTCAGGTGAACCCTAGCCCTGCCTTGGGACTTGGCTTCAATTTTGGCCTCAATTCCCTTTCAACCAAGAAATTCTACAGCTCCCAAGTCAGTTATTTTGACTTTTCGGCAAGTTATCGGCTCTTTCCCTACGACCAGTTTACGCCCTACCTGACAGGTGGCATTGGATTTTTGACGGAAAATAGAGAGACCCGCTTCGACTTCGGTTCTCCGTTTTACCCCAAACTGCATGTAGGGGCAGGCTTCGAGGTACTCGTGAATGATGCGACTGGCATCCGATTCTCCGCTGATTACAACTACCTGACGAACGACCGACTCGACCTTGTGGAACAAGGAAAATACAACGATTTCTTCTGGCGTGGGAATATTGGCGTGAATTTTTACTTTGGAAGAAAAGTAGAAGGGGCACGCAAGTTTGAGACGGAAAAAGAAAAGAGGAACCCCGGATTTTAACCTAAAGCGACAAACGACATGATTTATCAATTTTTGAACAACTGCATACGGTACAGACTGGCAATGGCAGTTTGCATCGCAACGATGTTGACAGCTTGCACCGAGGACACCATCCAGCCGGACATCTTCGGTACCCTGACGGGGCAAGTGCTGCTCGAAGGCACCAATACGCCCCTGGCCGATGCCGTCGTTTCCACCAACCCAGCCACGACGCAGGTAGTCACCGATGCGCAAGGCCGTTTTAGTTTTGATGAAATTGAGGCTGGAACTTACACGGTGAGGGCTGAAAAATCGGGCTACGTGGCTGCCGTGGAGACCGCCACCATTTTGGAAAACAGGGAGAGCGCCGTCATCATCAACATGACGGTGAAAGAAGCTGAAAACACGCCACCAAGCACCCCTGAAAACATTGCGCCAGCCAACGGCACCACCGACCTCGACATCAGCATCACGCTCCAGTGGTCGGCCAGCGACGTGGACGAAGATGCACTCAGTTTTGATGTTTACACCTTCCACTCCATGCAGGGGCCGGCCAATCTCGTGATCCGTATAATCGAGGAACGCGGCGAAAACCTCGGCCTGGCGCGTGAACAGACGGCGCTCGTCGGCGGAGAGCTTATCCCAGTCCTTGATGGCCTCCGGCTTCTTGGCAAGACCGGTTCCAGGCGGAACGATGCCCGCCGCGAGCTGACGCGCGAGCGTCTCCTCGCGGAGCTTGTCCCAGCCCATGTCGAACTTGCCCTTCCACTTCTCGATCCAATTCTTCGGCACGTGATGGGGCGCGTGCGTCGCTCCCGTTGCCTTGTCGCAGCTTCCCGGAGCACGTCCCACACGGGATGACCATTGTTGCGGATGTCAAACTGCTCGACCTCATCGGCAGGGAACGAGCCAATGTCCTGCCGGCTCACAAGGGACCAGACCAACCATCCCGCGCAATCAGGATTGCTTTGTATGCTTGAGGTCCATTTTCGATAGACGTCGAGGTAGTCGGGTTGGGAGCGCGCATAGCCAAACTCCTCGAGCAGAATTGGCTTGTTGGCCTTCTTTGCCAAAGCACAGAATTCAGGAATCCGA
>JALOMF010000616.1 GCA_025455635.1 Saprospiraceae bacterium
TTTAGCAAAAAATGGGAAGAAGGGAAAAACAGGGGCTTAGGCACTTGCACGAGCATCAATTTTTCCTCATCCTGCTTCTTCTTTCAGCACATATCCAAGCCCGAACATAGTGTGTATGAGCTTTTTGTCAAAAGGTCGGTCTAGTTTGTTGCGAAGATAGCTAACATACACCTCAATGACATTGGTGCCCGTGTCGAAATTGATGTCCCAGACCTTTTCGGCGATTTCGGTTTTGGAGACTACCCGGCCCTGGTTGCGTATCAGGTACTCCATCAGGGCGAATTCTTTGGGGGTAAGTTCCACTTTTTTACCGCTGCGGGTGCAGGTCTTGGCGTCAAGGTTCATTTCGAGGTCGGCAAAGTTGAGGATGGTTTTGGTGGCGTGGCCATCCTTGCCCCGCCTTGCCAGCGCCCGTATTCGCACGAGCAGTTCCTTGAACTCGAAGGGCTTCACGAGGTAGTCGTCGGCACCAGCCTCGAAGCCTGTGACCTTGTCGTCGGTGGCACCCATGGCCGTGAGCAGCAGCACGGGCGTCTCGATGCCGGCGCTCCGCAAATGCTTCACCAGCTCGAATCCGCTCCTCTTGGGCATGATCACGTCCGATACAATGACATCGAAATGGCCGGACAGGGCCAATTGGCTGCCAGCTAGGCCGTCGTGAGCAAACTCAACGGTCATTTGGTGCTCCTCTAGCCCTTTTTTTAGCGACTGGACGGTTTTGACCTCGTCCTCCACAATTAGTATTTTCATCTTGTTCACGCCTCAAATCTCTAAGAATATACCATCAAAGTCGCAGCTTCTGGCATTTTTAAGTTGTTTCTAAGTAAATTTTTGATACAAATTCAGTGTTCATGCGAATTATGGCGGTAGATTTGCATCGTTTATCGGCCCTAGTTCAACATTGTCCCAGCCAAAGCTGGCAACAAGGCCAACGTTAACAGTAAATTATTTTCCCATGATATTCTTGAGAAACACCTTGGCCGTGATTTGTGGCCTTATGGTGGTATCCTTCCTTTTTACGTCCTGCGTCAAGGACGAAGATAACAAAACCTACGACGTAGCGGATTTCGATGCTAAAGCCTCCTTGGAATGGACTAAAATGTTCTTGGAAGTGGAGCGCTATTCGGCTGGCTATCGGCCCGGCCCGGCGCCCCGTGCATTGGCCTACCTCGGCTTGGCTTCCTACGAAGCCTGCGTGAGCGGCATGCCCAGCTACAACTCCATGCGCAGCCTTTATCCCGGCCTCATCATCCCGGAAGTTGAGAAAAACACTGAATACCACTGGCCCACCGTCGTGCACGCCGTGTACTCAACGTTGATGCACAAGTTTTTTCCAAACCCGCCAGGCAACATGCTGTCCCGCATGTCTGAATTGGAGCGTTCCAAAGAGGACGACTATCAATCAGAAACCAGCGAAAAAGTCTATAACCGCTCCATGGAGCACGGTATTGCCGTGGCCGAGGCCGTGTGGGAGTGGTCGAAGACCGACGAAGTTGGGCACGATGCCTACCTCAACCCCTTCGGCGCTTACGATTGGCAAGTGTTTTTCGACAGCCCCGGCGACTGGGTGACCACCGACCCCGGCCCCGGCAGGCCGATGTTCCCGTACTGGGGAAGTGCCCGTACCTTTGCCATACTGCCAGCCGACAAGCTTTGCAAAGCACCGCTGATTTACAGCGAAAACCCGCAATCGGCCCTCTACGCCCAAGCGCTTGAGGTTTACAATGCCACCAGTGACGACAACTGGGAAGACGGAAAATGGATTGGCGTATATTGGAGCGACGACCTCGTGAACCTGACCTTCAGCCCTGGCCCACGTTGGGCTGCCATCGCCAACCAAGTCATCGAAAAAGAAGACGTGAACCTCGAAACTGCGCTCTACTGCTACGCAAAGCTAGGCATGGCTCTCAACGACGCCGCCGTGGCTTGCTGGCACTCCAAATACGTTTACAATTACGAGCGCCCCGTCAGCTACATCCAAAGGCTGATTGACCCCAATTGGAAAACCAACTTGGAAAACCCGCTCACTGGCGAAACAGGCGTCACGCCATCTTTCCCAGCCTACCCATCCGGCCACTCGACCATGGGCGGCGCTGGTGCCGAAGTGCTTACCAATGTGTTCGGCAACCAGTACAACATGACCGACCGCTCGCACGAAGGCCGCACGGAGTTCAACGGAACCCCTCGCTTCTTCAACAATTTCTATGAAATGTCGGAGGAGAATGCACTTAGCCGCATCCCGTTGGGCGTACACTGGCGCATGGACTGCGAAGTGGGCGTTGACCTCGGCTACCTCTGTGGCCGCCGGGTGAACAACCTGCCTTGGAGGAAATAAAAGCACCTGTTTTTAGGGAAAAGCCCACGAGCATGACCTGCTCGTGGGCTTTTTTGTTGAACGGAGTGGCCTATTTGCCAGCTAAAAACAAGCTCAAAAACGCAAGCACAAAAGGCAAAAAGCCAATCAACGCCCATCGGATGGCTGCGCCATAATTGCCTTTGCCAAACTGAACCCAAGCCAGCACGTCGGTAACGATAAAGGCCACGGGCGAGGCCATCATCAAATAAACAAAGGCCCAGAGCAGCTTGGACTTTTCGCTGCCCGGCGCATCCATTGCCATCGGTGAAAACATGGCCATCATGCCAGAAACAGCGGCCATTCCAAGGTTGGCAATGCAAAGAATCAGTGCTAGGATTTTCATGGAACAGTATTTTTGGCGAAGCTAAAAACCGGACGGTGAAAC
>JALOMF010000099.1 GCA_025455635.1 Saprospiraceae bacterium
CCGAACCTTTGCGGAGCGGGAACTCGGCAGCCTTGGACAGGACGTGACGCCCGCAACGCTCATGCGCCTTTGGCAAATGCTGGCGCATTATCATGGCCAGACGATGAACGTTCAGGACATCAGCAATGCCCTCGACATCGGTGGGCGCACGGTGAACCGCTACCTAGACCTGCTCGAAGGCGGGTTTATGACCCGTCGGTTGCAGCCTTGGTACGTCAACCTTGGCAAGCGGCTTGTGAAAACGCCAAAGATTTACCTTCGGGACAGTGGGATGCTGCACACGCTGCTGCGCCTCACCACCCCTGATGCCGTCATTGGCCACCCGTCGTGTGGGGCATCGTGGGAGGGCTACGTCATTGAGCAAATCATGCGCACGGCTGGCCCCCGCTGGGAGTACCATTTTTACCGTACACAACAAGGGGCGGAGATTGACCTGCTGCTGACCAGCCCCACGGGCAAGCGGGCGGCGGTGGAAATCAAGTTTTCCAGTGCGCCTTCTGTTTCAAAGGGGTTCTACATCAGCCTCGAAGACTTGAAGCCGGACTTTGCTTATGTAATCTCCCCTGAAACTGAATCCTACCCCAAGCCAGGCGGCGTGATAGCCTGCAGTTTATCAGATTTTTTGAAAAACGAATTGGGAAAAATAACTTGACGAAGCATGAGAACTAAACTAATTACGCTTATCGGCTTGCTGTTTTTTTGGGTGAAAATGACTGCGCAGGAGCGGGCACCGGAGGCGTTGCCGATGCTCCCCTTAACACGAGTTACAAGTTGGTATTTTTCGGGGACTGATTACGATAGAATAATAGAAGAATATAAGCATGGCTATCGGTTGAGGATTCCTCCTTATAAGGTTTATCTTCCATCGGTTGTAGTCACCGCCCAACGAATGGAAAGTGATGCCAATAAAACGCCTGCATCCATAGTGACGGCAAGGTTTTGGGAAGGCAACCGCACTGTTCCAGAAGCCCTCACTACCAGTTCAGGTGTATTCGTCCAAAAGACCAACCACGGCGGCGGCTCGCCATTTGTTCGCGGATTGACAGGCAACCAAACGCTGTTGCTCATTGATGGCATTCGCCTCAGCAATGCTACCTTCCGCTATGGCCCGAACCAGTATTTGAACACAATTGACCCATATTCCATCCAAAACATGGAGGTGCTGAAAGGCGGTGGCAGCGTGGGCTATGGCTCGGATGCGCTGGGCGGGACACTGAATGTGTTGTCCCGAGACATGCACTTTACCAGTACCGATAGGGTAAGGTGGCAAAACAAAATCACCAGTTATTGGCGCAACCAAGACATGGAAAAGACCCTGCATGCCGAATCGAATTTTTCAAATAGAAAACTGGCCTTTCACATGGGTGGTACCCTTCGCAATTTTGGCGACCTCGTGGGGGGCGATACGACTGGGGTTCAACGCCCCACGGGATATGACGAAATGGCTTTCGATTTAAAAGTCAAATTGCGGCTTGACACTGCTTCGACATTGACGGTCATGCACCAGTTTTTCCAACAAACAGATGTGCCTATTTTCCATAAAATCCAGTTGGAGGACTTTGCCCGCAACCTAGTCAGTTTGCAACGGCGGCAATTGAGCTACGCAAGGTATGAATGGCTGGCCCCGCAGCTTCGAACTGTTTGGGGCACCGAGGGAAGGTCGCTAAAAACCGGACTTCAAAAAATCACCATTACTGCTTCACTCCAAAATACGGACGAGCACCGAGAAAGTCAGAAAAACGGCAGCCCAATGCTCCGCAAAGAGGCCGACGATGTCCGTAGCCTTGGGGTATCGGCTTTGGCTAAATACAAATTTGCGGAATGGTGGCTTTCGACCATTGGCATCGAAACCTACCACGACCTCGTCAGCAGCAACCGAACTAACATGGACACGGGAACGGGCAGCGAGACTGACAAACGGGGTCTTTATCCCGATGGGGCAACGCACTTGAGCAGCGCCATTTTTTGCACAAACCAATGGGAATCAGGCGATTGGAACTTCACGGGCGGGCTGCGTTTCAACCATTTTTCCATCAAAGTGGAAGACGAAAACATCGGTGAGGCACACCTGACGCCCTCGGCTTTTGTCTGGAATGCGGGAGCGCTCCGCAAATTGGGCAAGTCCGATGCGGCGTTTTTCAGCTTCAACACCGCCTTCCGGGCACCGAACGTGGACGACCTTGGAACGCTGGGCATCGTGGACTTCCGCTATGAACTGCCGACAGCAGACTTGAAGCCAGAGAAATCCTACAACATGGAACTGGGCTGGCGGCATCAGCGTGAAAATTGGTCAGCCAACTTAGCAGTTTTCAGGAATGAACTGCGCGACCTCATCACGAGGGTGCGGGTCGGGGCGGACAGCATTGCGGGGTATCCGGTTTACCAGAAGGAGAACGTGCAGGAGGGTTTCATTCAAGGCATAGAGTTTAGTGGTTCGCTTTCCCTGACGAATGGATTTTTGCTTCATGGCAACCTCGCTTGGCAGTACGGCCAAAACGTAACGGACAATGAACCGCTAAGGCGCATACCGCCGTTTTTCGGAAACTTGTCTTTGCAATATGGTGGCGGAGGCAACTACTCAAAAAGATTGGCAAAATATCAAAATTGGTGGGGCACGCTCGAATGGCTCTTTGCTGCCAAGCAAGGCCGCCTCGCCGCAGGCGACAAGGCCGACAACCGAATCCCATTGGGCGGCACACCGGGCTGGAACGTGCTGAACCTGAATGGCTATTGGAGATTTTCAAAATCAAGGTATGCAATGACCCTACGTGCTGGCCTCTGGAACATCTTCAACGCCGACTACCGCTACCACGGCTCTGGCGTGAACGGGGTGGGGAGGAGCGTGACGGCGGGGGTGACGGTGGGGTTTTGAACAAAGAACAACGGCTTAGGCAGCTTGAAGCAAGTCTTTTAAGTCAATCCCTAAAACGGCTGACCATGATTGAGGCTGTTCTGAGGGTTCACCAAGTTTTGAATACTTGTGCCATTCGCCGTTTTCAAAATTAAGCACGAACCCTTCGACAATGCCGTACTCGGTTTCGTCAATCAGTCGTCGCATTTTATTGAAATCGGTTTTCCAGCCTCGAGCAGTTGCTACTTCAATAATGATGGGTACTGTGGACGCTTGGTTATCTTGAAGAATTAAATCAGGACATTTGCTTTCAGGATTGCCGGGGTCAATGTCAGTCTCAGGTAGCGGTTCAAGACTGATTTCCCCATTTTGATATAGCTTTTCCAAGCCAAATACCAGCCGTTTGATGGCCCTTTGGTGATGGGTAGTAGTCGCAAGATGTCCCATTTCTATTTCAGCTATCATGTTATTAATGTTTTTACAAAAATATGAAATTCAAAAAACTTTTGCCATGAAACTTCACCACCTCCTGCTCGCCATCCTCCTCCTCACCCAATGCACCCCCGCCCGCCGCACCGCCTCCGACGACGGCCTCTACAAATCCCTAGCCGCCAAGCGGGTGCTGCTGCCCAACCAATGGAGCCTGACGCCCGCTGGGCAAGTACACCGACAACTCGGCGACCTGCCGCTGCAAATTGCCCTTTCGCCGGACGGGACGCTGATGGCCGTCACCTGCAATGGCGTCGGTACGCAGAAGCTGCAACTCTTCCGAACCAGCGATGCCGTGCAGCTCTCCGAGGTGGAAATCCCGAAAGCGTGGTACGGACTGGCCATTTCCAAGGACAACAAAAAACTGTTCGCCTCCGGTGGGAATGACAACCTGATTGCGATTTATCGCATTGATAATCAGCAACTTATCAGGGATGGTGAAATCGTTTTTGGCAAACCTTGGGGCGAGGAAAAAATCTGCCCGACTGGGCTGACACTCGATGAAGCGAACAACCGCCTCTTCGCCGCCACGAAGGAGGACAACTCGCTCTACGTTTGCGATTTGCGCAGCAGGAAAGTGGAACGGAAAATACCACTCGGTGGCGAGGCATATTGCGTGCTCGTTTCATCGAAACAAAACGAGGTCTATGTCTCGCTATGGGGAGCGAAAAAAGTGCTGGTTTTCGATAAAAACACGCTGGCGCAAAAAGGTGAAATCGCCGTGGGCGACCAACCGAACGAAATGATTTTGAACAAAAAACAGGACCTGCTGCTGGTCGCCAACTCGCACGACAACAGCGTTTCGGTCATTGATTTGCCCTCCCGAAAAACGTTGGAAGTGCTCAACTGCGCCCTGTTCCCGGATGCACCGAACGGCTCCACCACCAACAGCCTCGCTTTTTCCGAGGATGAAAAAACGCTCTACGTGGCCAATGCCGACAATAACTGCCTCGCCGTGTTCGATACGGAGGAGCGGGGCGAGAGCCGTCCGCTGGGCTTCATCCCCACGGGCTGGTACCCGACGAGCGTGCGCTTTGCCGCAGGCAAAATCGTGGTGGCCAATGGAAAGGGCATGTCCTCCTTGCCGAACCCAGAAGGCCCCAGTCCGCTTCGGAAAGAGTCGGACGAGAAGGCAGCACAGTACATCGGGGCGCTGTACCTCGGTACTTTGAGCGTCATCGAGCCGCCTTCGGCGATGGAGTTGGCGGCGTATTCCAAGCTGGTGTATGAAAATTGCCCATACAATAAGAAGAAGGAAAAATTGGCTGAAGGCGAAGCCGGAAACCCAGTGCCCATGCGGGTTGGCGATGTTTCACCGATAAAATATGTGTTTTATGTCATCAAGGAAAACAGGACGTATGACCAGGTTTTGAGCGATATTCCCGAAGGAAAGGGTGACACATCCCTGTTGCTTTTCGGGGAAAAAATCACCCCGAACCAGCACCACCTCGCACGGGAGTTCGTGCTGCTCGACAATTTCTACGTGGACGCCGAGGTGAGTGCCGATGGCCACGACTGGAGCACAGCAGCCTATGCCAATGATTTCAACGAAAAGACCTGGCCGACAAGCTACGGTGGTCGGGGCGGCAATTACGATTACGAGGCGCACCGCCCCATCGGTCGCCCCAAGGGCGGCTATATCTGGGATGCCTGCAAAACAGCGGGCGTGAGCTACCGCACCTACGGCGAGTTCGCCGACGACAGCAAGCCCAACTACCCGACGATGGAAGGCCATTTTTGTCCCGGCTACTCGGCTTGGGACATGGACTACCAGGACATCAAGCGGCAGACGGACTGGCAACGTGATTTCGATAGTTTGTTGAATATCAACCAAGTACCACGGTTCAGCAGCATCCGTTTTGGCAACGACCATACCTCCGGGCTGGCCAAGGGCGCCTACTCGCCCTACGCCTCCGTGGCCGACAACGACCTCGCCGTGGGCCGCCTCGTGGAGCATATCTCGCACTCGAAAATCTGGAAGGAGAGCGCCATTTTCATCCTCGAAGACGATGCCCAGAACGGTGCCGACCACGTGGATGCGCACCGCAGCACGGCCTACGTCGTCAGTCCGTACATCAAGCGGAAATACGTGGACCATACGCTGTATTCCACCACTTCCATGCTACGCACCATGGAGCTGATACTGGGCCTGATGCCCATGAGCCAGTACGATGCCGGTGCTACGCCGATGTGGCGCTGTTTTACCTCCAAACCCGATTTCACGCCGATAAAAGCGCTGCCTGCCCGGGTGGACATCGAGGAGCGCAATTTGGCGGACAACGAACTGAGCCGTATCAGCGAGACCTTCAACCTTGCCAAGGTGGACGCCGTGCCCGACCGCCTCTTCAACGAAGTGCTGTGGAAGGCGCTGAAAGGGACGGAAATGCCAGCGCCGAGGCGGGCGGCTTGGGTGAGGGTAGGGGAGGAGGAAGAAGAAGAGGATTGAAACAACCCATTGATTTTCAACAAAATAAAAATCGAAATGCCACCACTTCAACTCATCATCTTCGACATGGCCGGCACCACCGTTGATGAAGACAACCTTGTTTACAAAACCGTGCTGCGGGCCATCCAGCGGGCAGGCTTTGAGGCCGACCTTGACACCGTGCTGTACCATGCGGCTGGAAAGGAAAAACTGCAAGCCATTCGGGACGTGCTGGCTGCCATCACTGATGGTGGGGCAGGGGAGGAGACCGCCGTTGCAGCGCACCGTGATTTCGTGGGTTTATTGGACTTGGCTTATGCCGAAAATACCGCCAAGCCGATGCCCGGTGCGGAGCTTGTTTTTCAAAAACTGCAAGAAAAAGGCGTGAAGGTCGCCCTGAACACGGGCTACAGCCGCCCCGTTGCGGAGAGCATGTTGCGGCAACTGGGCTGGCTTGGCCACCCCCATATTGATATTGTGGTGACGGCAGATGACGTGGCCCGCAGCCGTCCGCATCCCGACATGATTTTCTTTGCCATGCAAAAATTGGGCATCACGGATGCTGCGGCCGTTGGTAAAATCGGCGACTCCATCGTGGACATCCAGGAAGGGCTGAATGCTGGCTGCGGCATGGCAGCGGGCATCACCACCGGGTCGCAGACGGCAGAACAGCTTTGGTCGGCGAAGCCGACGCAGGTGTTTGGAAGGTTGGATGAGGTACTGTCAATTGTGTAGTTAGAATTCTGTCAAAGGCTTGTGGGGCATGTCCCACAAGCCTTTGACGCAATAGATGAATTGATATCAATCAGCCCTATTCTTTTGTCAAAAACGCCGACTGACCGCCCAAGCTTACTATATACCCGCCAGTTGGCAATGAGGATAAGTCTAAACCCACAAGCTTTTGATTTTCAATTCGTTGCGAAGCAATTAAGCGCCCTTGCAAATTGTAAATGTAGGCGAACTCCCCTTCGCTGCTTCCCCTGTATTTTACAAAAACCTGTTCCCAGGCTGGGTTCGGGAATAGCATTAATCCCTGCTCATTTTCCACCTCCCCCGCTGCCGAAGGCGGCGAGTAATTCAAATAAGCAAAACAACAGCGCCAACAAAACCCCCAGATGAGGGAATATTTAAATTACCAAGAACATATCGCTTGATTATCGCCATTTAGTTCACGATTAATTCATAGGGTTTTCACACCGAGGTTGCATGGCGCAGCGAACATTGCCATTGAAATATTCAATTTTTCATCACAATAAAAATCACTTAAAAATGGACGAAATGAACACCGTCGTAGCCGACGACTTGACCAAAATCGAGGGCATTGGCCCAGCCGTAGCCGAAGTAATGAATGGCGTGGGCATCCACACCTACACAGACCTCGCCAACATGTCAGTGGAATCACTGAACGAACTGATGTCAGAAGCTGGCCCAGGTTTTTCTTTCCGGGACACGACCACTTGGCCACAGCAAGCATCACTGGCAGCTGGAGGCAAATGGGACGAACTCTCAGCTTGGCAAGCAGCACTTGATGGCGGCAAAGTAGTTGCCGATGGCGAAGAAGAGTAAGCAACCATGCGTTTAAAGCACCTTTTGATTTTCTGCGTGGCGAGCTATTCAGGCGGGGCTTTTTTTTCTCCTTTGCAAATGCACCCGGCCGTATCTGCCAATAAAAGCCTTGGTGTCGTATCGCCAGTGTTTGCCGACTCCTTCGCCACGCAGTTTTTTTTACGGGAAGCAATCCATCCCCTCGAACATTTAAACCCAGTATATCCAAAACCCCTTTGCTTCAGGCCCACGCCCACAACGACTACGAGCACGAACGGCCGCTTTTCGACGCCCTCGGCCAAGGTTTTACCCACATCGAAGTGGACGTCCACCTGATAGCTGGTGAGCTTTATGTGTCGCACGATGTCCCCTTGCTACTGTCCAAAGATAAAACCTTACGGTCGCTTTACCTCGAACCGCTAGATTTAATAGTCAGGTTAAACGGCGGCAGCGTCTTCCCCTCGGACGACCTGCCGCTCTACTTGATGATTGACATCAAGACCGAGGCTGCAGCTACCTATGATGCACTAAAATCCTATCTACAGCCCTACCAGCACCTGCTCACATCCTTTGAAAACGGAATGAAAACAGAGCGGGCCGTCACGGTTTTCCTATCTGGCAATCGGCCTGTGCAGCAGCTTTTGGCTGAAAAAAAACGCTCATGTGCCTCGATGGCCGCATCGAGGACCTTGGCAAGGGCATACCGCCCGACCTCATGCCCGTCGTCAGCGAGCGGTTTTCGAGCGTTTTTGGCTGGGAGGTATTGGGGCAGGAGCGCACCGAGCACCAATGGCAGGTGCTGCGCAGACTCTCCAAACTGGTACACGGCGAAGGAAAAAAACTGCGCCTTTGGGCAAGCCCTGAAGATGAAAAAGTCTGGAACCAACTGCTGTCATCGGGCTGCGACCTTATCAATACCGACGAGCTTGGCCGACTTAGGCAATTCCTGCAACGCCGGGCCGTCAACCTTGTCGCTACCTGAGATGAGAAACCTTTACCCAATCTTAATTTTGGGGTAAACACCCCTCCCAAAACCTGCCCGTTCTTTGCAGCCTAACGGAAATGGGAAATTCAACCGCTACACCACCACTTGCCGCCCAACTCGTTGCCATTGGCAAGCCTAAACCCCTTGCGGCAGTGGGCAACCGCACAGCTTGGGCAGTAGCACTTTGCCTCATGGCCGCCCAACTACTGCCGCAACTCCTCCTCTGGGACGAAGCCTATATCCGCATCCACGACACGCTCGAAGGCATTGACTACCAAAACCTATTTGCCGCAGGCAAGACCTTCGACTATACCGCTGGCGCAAGAATCGAGCAGGTGATGAACGGCCTGCCCCGTGCCGCCGTGAAGACTGGCTGGTCGTTCATTGCGCTCTGGCACTGGCTTTTCGGGCTGTACTGGGGCTATGTTTTTAACTACATTTTGGTGCATTTGGCGGCGTTTTCGGGCCTATATTTTTTGCTTCGCAAAACGGTTTTGCCGCACCCCAAACACACTTGGTTGGCGCTTGGCGTGGCGCTGTGCTATGGCTGGCTCCCGGTTTTCACCATGCTCGGCATGTCGGTGGCGGGACTGCCGTGGGTGGCTTGGGCGTTCCTGAATTTGCAGTCAAAAAACGGACAAAAACACCCTGCCTGGCTCGTGCTGCTGCTGTTCCCGTTTTACTCCGACCTCGTTTGGGCGGGGCTGCCAGCCTTGACGCTCGGCAGTTTGTTTTGGCTGCGCAATGCCCTGAAAAACAAGGACTTAAACCTCCAACTATTAGCGGTAATTAGCCTGATGGCACTGCTTTATGTGGGCGTTAATTGGCAGTTGTTCCAGCTTACCTTTTCGCCCGGTGACTTCGTTTCGCACCGCACAGAGTACGACTATTTTTACAACAAAGCCCTCAATCCTTGGCAAAGCCTGAAGGAGTCGGGGATGGTGCTACTGCTCTGCCACCACCACGTGGGCGTGTTCGTCAGTGTGCCGATACTGCTGGCGGTCGGTGTCGTCGGGCGTCGGTTTGGGTTGAACCGCACTGCCTCGGCCATCTCGTCGCTGCTGCTTGTATTCAGCCTGTTCTATGGTTTTTACAACTATATTGTCTGGCTCGGCGAAGGGCATTTTGAACTCTTGAAATCGTACAAATTCGAGCGGGCCATCGTACTGCTGCCCATGCTGTGGCTGCTCCTCTTTGCTACCGTTCTAAAGCCTTTGGTGGCATGGAACAAGCGGCTCGCAATGGCCTTCCTTGCTGCGCAATTTGCCATCGGCACCTTCGCCCAGGACGAGTTCACGCAGAACCTGCGCCAGTTGGCCGGGCATCCCCGCAAGCCCAATTTCAAGGCTTTTTTCGATGAAAAACTCTTCGCCGAAATAGACCAGCACATCGGCCTGCCAAAGGAAAGCTATCGAGTGGTTTCCCTTGGCATGCACCCCACGGCGGCGCAGTACAACGGCTTCTACACCCTCGACCGCCACGCCTCGCTCTACGACCTGCGGTACAAGCACCAGTTCCGGGAAATCATGGCCGAAGAACTTGCGAAAAGCTCCGTTGTGAAAAAGGAGTTCGACCAGTTCGGCAACCGCTGCTACCTCTACTCCGCCGAGCTGGGCAAGGATTACGATGCCTTCCTTTGCGGCAAGCAGCCGCAACGCTCCATTTGTCATTTGGCGCTTAATGCAGAGGTACTCTGTGGCATGGGTAGTTGCTACCTGTTCTCGGCAATAGAAGTTAAAAATGCGCAAGAAATAGGGCTAAGGCTAGATGGGGTGTTCGAGGGCAGGTTCTGGCAGGTGCATTTGTATAAAGTTGAAGGTAGCCTTGTGGCACAAAACCAATTTTTATGAACAAAAAAAGACTAACAAAAAGGGGCAAGACCGAGCGAAGGATGCGCTGGGCCTTATCATTGCTCGTATTGCTGGCAGGCATGTTCTTCCTGCTTGGCAGTGCATTCATCCCGGCCATCGGGTCGTATTATTGAACAAACTATGGAAATATTTTCCCTCGAAGGCAAAGTCGCCATTGTCACCGGTGCCACGGG
>JALOMF010000100.1 GCA_025455635.1 Saprospiraceae bacterium
CCCTGCTCCCGACCATTCTTGGCGGCCTCGTCAACAAATCCACTGACAGCAGCGGTTTCAGTGGCATCTTCAACATGTTGAGCGACAGCAAAAACGTCGGATTCCTCGACAACCTTGGCGGCCTCATCGGCGGCGGCAACCTCGCACACGGCGACCCAAAAGACGTGGCAGGCAGTTTGATGAGCAACCTCTTTGGCAGCAAAGTAGGCGGCATCCTCGACCTTGTGAGCAACGTGGCAGGCGTGAAAAAAAGCTCTACATCCTCACTCCTTGGCTTGGCTGGCCCGCTCATCATGGGCTTTCTTGGCAAAAAAATCAAGAACGAAGGACTCAATGCTTCAGGGCTGGCATCCTTCCTGGGTGGCCAAAAAAGCAATATCATGAGCGCACTCCCTGCTGGCATGGGCAGCCTGCTTGGCTTCGCTTCCGCTGGCATGAGCACGCCGAACCTCAACACGCCGGAAGTGAAAGCTGGTGGCATGAACTGGTGGCCTTGGCTCATCGGCGCATTGGCCATCCTTGCGGCCCTCTACTTCTGGAAAGGCTGCAACAAACCCGATGTATCAGGCGTGGTTGAAAATGCCACCGAAGCCGTTGAAAATGCCGTGGACAGCACAGCCGCAGCCGTTGACAATGCCGCTGAAACCGTGACCGATGCAGCAACCGATGCAGCAGCAGGCTTGGGCGCATTTTTCAAGAAAAAACTCGCTTGCGGCGTCGAACTCAGCATCCCAGAAAAGGGCGTGGAAGCGCAAGTCGTAGCTTTCATCGAAGACAAGGCCAAGGTTGTTGACAAAACGACCTGGTTCACGATGGACCGCTTGACTTTCGAAACTGGAAAGTCAACGCTCGACATGGCCAAGTCCGCCGAACAGCTCCGCAACATCGCTGAAATCCTGAAATGCTACCCAGCCGTGAAGCTCAAAGTTGGTGGCTACACCGACAATGTTGGCGATGCAAAAGCGAACATGAAACTCTCTGCGGAGCGTGCTACCAACGTCAAAGCTGCACTCGTGGCACTTGGCGCAGCACCTACCAGCATGGAGTCTGAAGGCTACGGCGACCAACATCCAAAAGCTTCCAACGATACCGAAGAAGGCCGTGCGCAAAACCGCCGCATTGACCTTCGTGTGATGGCGAAGTAATCTGACAAAATCATGTTTTAAGAACGGGGCAGGCCAGCGGGCTTGTCCCGTTTTTTTTTGCGTAGCCGATGCCCTAACTTTACCGCCTATGCTACTTCCGCTTCGCAATTACATCGCTTCGCAAAACCTGCTCCCCACCGGGGCCAAAGTGCTGGTGGCCACCAGTGGCGGCGTTGACTCCGTGGTGCTTTGCCACCTCTTCAAGCAGGCAGGGATAGCTTTTGCGGTGGCGCACTGCAATTTCCTATTGCGGGGCGTGGCATCGGATTTGGATGAGGATTTTGTGAAAACGCTCGCCCAACAACTGCAAGTCCCATTTTACAGCACCCGATTTGATACCCAAATTTTTGCGGAGCAAAACAAAATATCCATCCAAGCGGCAGCCAGGGAACTGCGCTATGCGTGGCTGGAAAAAATCAGACAATCGGCTGGTTATCAGCTCATTGCGACCGCACACCATTTGGACGACAGCATCGAAACACTGCTCTATAATTTCACAAAAGGCAGTGGGCTGCGGGGGCTGCTTGGCATTCCTCCAAAAAACGGGCACGTGATTAGGCCAATGCTGTTTGCCACAAAAAGACAGGTTTTGGATTTTGCGCTTGCGCAAAAAATCGCTTTCCGGGAAGATGCCTCCAACCTCACCGACAAGTACAGCCGCAACCTCATTCGCCACCACGCCGTGCCAGTTTTTGAGAAAATCAACCCAAAGTTCCAGCACACGGCAGCCGAAAATATCGAAAGGCTGAACGAGGCGGCCTTGCTTTATGATTTTGCGCTGGAAAAAATCAAGGCGGAAACAGTGTTGAAAATGCCCAACGAATGGCGCATTGACCTCCAAAAGCTCCGCTCCTACCCTGCCCTTTCCACGGTACTTTTCGAGATACTGAAACCGTTTGGCTTCAACAACGACCAAATTGCCAATATCTTGCAAAGCACTGATAATCAACCCGGTAGCATTTTCCACACGCCGCAGGCTCGCCTGCTGGTTGACCGCCTTTTTTTAATTTTATCCTTTGGGGAAAATATTGGAGGAGGAAAAAAACTACTGCTTGAGGGCGATTCTACGATTGCCTTGCCCGACGGCGCTACCCTGAAGCTTTCCGCAGCTTCCATCCCACCATCCAACTGGGACAACGGCAAAAACACCACTTGGCTCGATGCCGACCAGCTTCAATTCCCCTTGGTGCTGCGGCACTGGCAGCCCGGCGACTGGTTTTGCCCGCTCGGCATGGCCGGTAAACGGCAAAAATTGCAGGACTTTTTCTCCAACAACAAAATATCAAGGTTTGAAAAAGACAAAATATGGTTGCTGGAAAGCGCTGGAAACATCGCCTGGGTAGTAGCTTGGCGCTTGGACGAAAGGTTTAAGGTCGGTGAAAAGACTAAATCTTGGATTCAGGCAACGTTTTTGCCAAAATGAAAATCGAATGAACAACCTTTGGTTCTCCATTGTGTTCTCAAAAATTCACCAAAAACGGGCTGTCCACCGTTTTAACATTTAAATCCATCATGAAAAAGCAAAGTTTTACATTTCTCGTCGCCGCACTGTTTTTGGTACAGGGCATGGCCCAACAAGTTGAACAGCAACAACGAAGCCTCATCACCAAACGCACCGCATCTTGGTGTACCTTCTGTGGCACTTGGGGCTGGTCGTTCTTCGAAAATGCCATCGAGCAAAACGAAGAAAAGGCCATTCTTCTGGCTGCACATTACAGCGGCGATTTGGTGGTGGATGCTGCCGCTGACATCACCAGCAATTTTGGCGGAGTTTCCCAACCCCGTTTTTTCTTTAATCAAACCGACCATGGCGTTTCCTCTGGCAACAGTGCCGCTAAACTGACGGCCCTGAAAGCCTTGGTTGACGCCGCTTACGAGCAAGCTCCTGTTGCCAATTCGGGTTTCGACCCGGTTTATGTCAACGGCGAAATCAAAGTGAATGCGAAAGTCAAGTTCTTTCAAGCTGCCGAGGGTGAATACTTCCTGGGCATGTACTTGCTGGAGGACAATGTGGTGAGCTTTCAGCAAAGCGTTGGCAACAATGCGGTCCACAAAAACATCATGCGCTTTTCGTTCACCGATGATTCGTTCGGCCTGCCCATCGTAAACGGCAGCGTCACCGCCAACCAAGAATTTGACCTTGACTTCGCCTTGCCAATCGGCGACCCTGCCGGAAAAGACTACGAAGTGCTTGGCATCATCTGGAAAAAGGAAAATGGGAAGTACATTCCCGTAAATGTTTGGAGCAATGACAACATCGCTTTGGTCTCCAACACTTCAGTTGAAAACCCCAAATATGAGATGATAGTTTACCCGACCGTGACCAGCGAAGTTGCAGGAATTGATGTACAACTCATTGAAGACCAGCCACTTGCGAGCATTGATGTTTTTGATGCCAAAGGCAATTTGGTTACCAATGTTCACAAAGGTTCTTTGAAAAAACAAGGCAATAGCTTTCAAATAACCAAGGCCCAAGTGGGTGCCTCCGGTCTGTACTTCGTAAAAATCACTTCCCCTGCTTTTGTTGGGGTGAAAAAAGTGATTTTTAATTAACCCGATTTGAATAAAAAAGCCCGGCTTGTGCAATTGACACGAGCCGGGCTTTTTTGTATGAAAACGGTTGAGAAGCCTCAGCTTTTTACCAAAACCAGTCCGAAAGTACGGCCCTCCACCTTAACTTCCAGCAGGTACGGCCCGCTGGTCAAGCCCTTCAATGACACTGTTTCCGTCGCATCGCCTGCCTGAAATGTAGCATCCCATTTGCGGAGCAAAGAGCCGTCCATCTGCTTGATAAAGAAGCTGACCAAGCCTGTTTTTGTTTGAGCCCATTGCACGATGACCACATCATCGCTAGGGTTTGGCGAAGCCGAGAATCCAAATTTTTGCGAAGCAGAAACGATAGCCGCCGTGGTCGTTTTGATTTCAAAATCAGTGACAACGGGCAAATGGTCGGACGCCAAACGGCTATCCTCCGCCGACAGCCCAAAGGCCGCCAATCGCTCGGCGGACATGATTTCGGTGTTCAGTGAAAATGACTTTTTGGCTTCCAGCACGCTGTTGGAGCTGATGTGAAAATCCAAGCGGGAAGGCGGATAGGCGTTGCCGGGCTCTTCCCAGGTATGCGCAAAACGGCGGTCGGCCTGTATCGCCACCACATCCTCAAGCTCTGTGCCGTCCCAGTCGAGCGGGGCACCATTGCCGAAGACATTGGTGTTTTGAATATCGCCAGTCAGCAAAGTGAGGTACTGCTGCTGGTCGCCGACGAGGTTCATGTCGCCCGAAAGCACGAAAGGCGTTCCCGGGGCCAAGTCAATGCTGCCACCGGGCGACTTTGCATCCAAGATAAATTCTGCAAAAGCATCGGCCTCCAACTGTCGCTCGCTATTGGCCGAGCAGCAGCGGAGGTGCCCATTTACCACCAAAAAATCAGTCTCAAAATCACCATCAGGCAGGTCAATCAGCGAAGCGACCAAGCGGCGGCCGGGATAAACCGACCAGTTCTGCAAGATGGGCCAGCGGCTGACGGTGATGTTGCCGTCCTCCAATTTGGCGGCCTTCCAGCTTTGCAGGTTGCCCAGCGGCAATGCTTGGTTCATGAAGGTAGCCGCTTGCCCGCTCGTCATGTCCCAGCACTCGTTGAAGGTGATGATGTCAGGGTTCAGCACTGCAATGATTTGCTGAAAATGGGGCTTCCGGTCGCTGTCGAGCAGTCCATCGAAAAGCGTGTTCCAAGTCATCAGTCGCACGGGGCCATTGCTAAGTCTTTGTAAATCAATGGGTTGAAACGGCTCCACGGGTTCATCGTTGAAGGAGTAGGTGAAGGTTTGGCCTTGCTCTGGCAGCCTGTCGCCAGTGGTGCCATTGCGCAAGTACAATCGAATTTTGTCGCCAGAAAAAAGTGGGGCGAGGCCCAGCGGGTCGGCTTGGCGGTCAATCGCTATTTCAAAAACATCGTTGCTGAAAGTCGGCAAGTGGTGGAAGTCCAGCTCCTCCAAGGAAATGGTGTAGGATGAATTGCCGAAATAATACCTCGCCTCCCGGTCGCCGAAGCGCAGCTCCAAGTCCGCCCCAATGCCATTGGAAGCCAGCCCGGTCAGGTTGTTGTTGTCGCCATCCATGAAAAGCCGCAGGTCGTTGTTATCGTTCAAGACCACCAAATCATCCAGCTCGAAACGGATGTAGAGGTACGTTTCATCATTGGCCACCGAGATTCGAAGCAGGTCAAGCCCGGAGGCATCTCCGACGGCATCATCGAGTGAAATAGCCGCCGAGGTCCAATCCTCGAAAAGTCCGTCAATGGCGATGGGGAGGGCTTGGGCAGTTAGGCAATTTTTACCAAAAACCGAGAAAAGTGCAATGGCGAAACATGCCACTCGCATGAGTTGGTTACTAAGCATCGGATTAATTTGAATGGCCTTCGGGACTGAAAATCAGGAATTCCCCTTCCGATAATCAGCCAAAAACTGCTCCAAACCTAAGTCGGTAAGCGGATGCTTCAACATGCCGAGGATGGCGCTAAGTGGGCAGGTGCAGACGTCGGCACCGTTCTTTGCAGCCTCGACGATATGCCTTGAATTGCGGATGCTGGCCGCCAAAATCTGCGTCTCGAAGCCTTGTATCGCATAGATTTCGGCCATTTCCTTGATGAGCAACATGCCATCCCAATTGGAATCGTCAATGCGGCCAATGAACGGGGAAACATAAGTGGCGCCTGCTTTTGCCGCCAAAATGGCTTGCGCAGAAGAGAAAACCAAGGTACAGTTGGTGGGGATTCCGTTGTCGGTAAAGTGGCGGATGGCCTTCACGCCGTCCTTGGTCATGGGCACTTTCACCACGATGTTTTCGGCGAGGCTGGAGAGGTGGGTTCCCTCTTTCACCATGCCTGCGAAGTCGGTGGCGTTCACCTCGGCGCTCACGTCGCCTTCCACGATTTCGCAGATTTTCTTGTAGTGGTTTTCGATATTGGCCTGCCCGGTAATGCCTTCTTTGGCCATGAGGCTGGGGTTGGTGGTCACGCCGTCGAGAATGCCGAGTTCGTGTGCTTCCCGGATATGGTCGAGGTTGGCAGTGTCAATGAAAAATTTCATAAGTGCTTGATTGTTAAATTGTTGTGAATCTAACCTGCCTGTTTTCAGGAAGGGCTTTTAGTTTCAGCATTACCATTTTCCTAAGAGAGGGCAAAAGTAGCATTAGAATACATAATTGCTGCCCCAACAATCAAACAATTCAGCAATCAAACCATTTATCAAAACCTCAACCCTTCACCAGCACCTCGTCCAAATTGAGAATCGTATTCGCCACGACCACCATCGCCGCCATTTCAGGGCTTTTTTGGCTCGTTTCCGCACCGCAGAGCTGCTCCATTTTTTCTTTTTGCTTCGCAAAATCGGCGAGGGAAGTCTGGTACAAGTCCATCAACACCTTGGCCTTGGCGGCGTCTATTTTTCTCCCAGTCGCCAATTGGTAGGCCCAAGCAACCTGCTCGGCTGGCTTGGTTTTGTTTTTTTCAAAAACACGGTTGGCAAAATGCCGTGCCGCCGCCACGAAAGCCTCGTCGTTGAGCGTCACCAGTGCTTGCAGCGGCGTGTTGGTGCGCACCCGTCGGGCCGAGCAGACCTCCCTCGCTACCCCATCGAAGGTTATCATGGCGGGGTATGGGCCGGTGCGTTTCAGGAAAGTATAAATGGCCCGCCGGTACCTGTCCTCCCCCTCGGCCAGCTTCCAGTCGTCGCCGTTCCAGGGGCTTTTCCACACGCCTGCAGGCTGGTGGGGCATCACGCTGGGGCCGTACATTTTTCCGCTCAGAACCCCGGCAATGCTCAAGGCTTGGTCACGAATCTGCTCGGCAGTCAGGCGCACCCGTGGGCCTCGTGACAGGTAGCGGTTGTAGGGGTCGGCTTCGAGCTTTGCTTGCGCCACCGTTGAGTTTTGGCGGTAGGTGGCCGACATGACCACTGTTTTCAGCAGTTTTTTCAGGCTCCAATCGTCTTCGTGCATGAACTTGTAGGAGAGCCAGTCCAGCAGTGCTTGGTGGGTGGGCTGGATGCCCTGCGAGCCAAGGTCTTCGAGCGTTTCGACGAGGCCGTAGCCGAAAAGCTGCTCCCAAACCCGGTTGACCATCGTGCGGGAGGTGAGCGGATGCTCCGGCGTGGTCATCCATTGCGCCAGGCCGAGGCGGTTGGTAGGGGCATTTTTGGGCAGCGGCGGCAGGTGCTTGGGCGTGGCAGCTTCCACTTTGTCGGCCTTCACCAGCCAGTTTCCCCGCTCAAAGACATGGGTTGGCCGCTTCATCTGCGGCACGTTTTCCAGCATGATGGGCGTCGTTTGCACGGGAGCCAAGAGCAGATGCTGGAAGTCCTGCGCCAGCTCGGCTTCACCGCCAAAGCCCGGCTCGGCGAAGTGGAACCAATCGAATTGCATCCCGGCCATTTGTTGTTCTAGGCGTGGGTTTTCGTAGTAAAACCAAAGGTCGTGCGTACCTGATTTTGGTGGGAAATCAATTTGGTGAATCTCGAATTTCTTCTCCTTCGTCTCCGGCAACACCGTAGAAAACAGCAGCTCGCCCGATGGGCTGTCCAAGCGAACCGACCAGCGGCCCCCGCCTTCCCAGCCTTGGTAGCGGTAGAGCAGGCGCCCTTTTCCATCGAGGTTCACCTTCGGTAAACGGGCGGTTCCCCTGTTGCGCAAGCCGAGCCATTTGGTGTCGTACAGTGCGGCGTTGGTCATGCTGTCCGTTTCGAGCGAGTAGTAAACGGGCTGCCAAGTTTTCAGGAAAGTGTAAACCTGCTTCGCTTTTTCGGGTGAAATGCTGGTACGTGCCCGCTCCGTAAGATTGGCCAAGCGGAGGCTATCCTCCATCGAAAAATGCCGCAGCAACGGGTATTCCTCCTCGGTGTCGGCGTCACGGGTATTGTTGAAAAAGGCCATAAACTTGTAATACTCGTCGTGCCGGAAGGGGTCGTAGGGGTGGTCGTGGCATTGCACACAAGCGAACGAAGTGCCCATCAGCACCTCCCAAGTCGTGTTCACCCGGTCAATCACGGCAGCCGTTCGGAACTCCTCGTTGTCGGTTCCGCCTTCGTCGTTGGTCATCGTGTTCCGGTGAAAAGCCGTCGCAACGTATTGATTGTCAGTTGGATGCGAATCATTCCCCATCAAGTCGCCAGCGAGTTGCTCCGTCAGAAACTGGTCGTAGGGCATGTCTTGGTTGAATGCCCTGATGAGCCAGTCCCGGTATCGCCAGATTTGGCGGCGGTCGTCCCGCTCGTAGCCCTTGGTGTCGGCATAGCGGGCGAGGTCGAGCCAGAGCGCTGTCCACCGCTCGCCGTACTGGGGCAGTGCGAGCAGGCTGTCCACGAGGTTTTCGTAGGCTTGGGGGCTATCGTCGGCGAGGTATTTTTTGGCCAAATTTTCGGGGGCTGGCACCCCAATCAGGTCGAGGCTTGCCCGCCGGAGCAGGGTCAGTTTATCGGCTTCTGGCGAGGGTTCGAGCTTGTTTTCCCGCATTTTTTCCAGGGCAAATGCGTCCACTTCGTTGGTGCCCCACCCCTTGCTGCCAAATGCCGACAAAAGGCGGCCACTACCCGGCACAGCTGGTTTTTTGACTGGCTCGTAAGCCCAGTGCCGCTCAAAATTGGCACCTTGGGCCACCCATTTGGTCAATATTGCGATTTCCTCCTTGGTGAGCGGCGGCGCATTGTAGGGCATGCGCTCTTCGGGGTCGGCTGCCGTCAAGCGTTTGATGAACTCGCTTTTTTCGGGCTGGCCCGGCACGATGGCAGGCTTTCCGCTGTCTGTTGCGGCAAAGGCGTCCTCTTGGGTCAGCAAGCCAAAACCACCGTTCCGCCTTACCCCGCCGTGACAGCTTAGGCAGTGCTTGTTGAGGATGGGTTTTACCTCGGTGTTGTAATCAACGGCGTAACCGTTTTTTTCACCGGAAGAATATCGGTAAATGACCAAGGCCAAGGAGGCTGCCACCACTAACCATACAAGATTTTTCCGAAGTGCTATTCCGACCATTTGCTGTTGGATTTATAATGGCCAAGATAAGGATGATTTTGGATTTCGTAGTTTCTAAACCCAGTACTTTGAAAATTTACAGCCCTAAAACTTGCTAGAAAAAACCATGTAAAACTTGCTGATTTATAAATGGCGAGATATTTGCAAAACTCGTAACTGTCTTAAACATTTATAATCCTATGCTACACCGGCCCCTTTCTCCCAACGGAGGGAGGGGTCATTTTTTTTCAAAAAAAAGCCCTGCCAGCGAAGTAACGCTGGCAGGGCTTTATTTTTTTGCTTCGCAATCAAGCGGCCTTGAACTTCCGCATGGCCTCGGTCAGCTTTGGCACTACCTCAAACAGGTCGCCCACCACGCCGTAGTCGGCTGCCTTGAAGAACGGTGCCTCTGGGTCTTTGTTGATGACCACGATGACCTTCGACTGGTTCACGCCAGCCAAGTGCTGGATAGCCCCCGATATACCGATGGCGACGTAGAGGTTTGGCCGGATGGCCACGCCCGTTTGACCAACGTGCTCGTGGTGAGGCCGCCAATCGGCATCCGCAACCGGGCGGCTGCAAGCAGTGGTAGCGCCCATGACCTTGGCCAAGTCTTCCACCATGCCCCAATTCTCTGGGCCTTTCATGCCACGGCCAGCCGAGACGACGGTCACCGCTTCCGGCAATGGCACGATGCCTTCCTGGCGCTTCACGTTCAGCACCTTCACCCGGCTGCTTGGCACGGCCAAGTCCAAGGATTCAACAGCAACTTCGTTTCCTGTTGCCTGCACGGGGATATCGTTTCCGCCCAGCGAAACCAGCTTGATTGGCGAGCTGATGTCGTAAGTGGCAATCGCCTTGCCGGAGTACACGCCCTTGGTCACTTTGAAACCACTGCCCGACAAATCGGGAAGCGACTTCACGCCAGCCACTGAGCCTGCATTGAGGCGGGCTGCCAAGCGACCGAGCAGCGATTTGCCCGTCGAGGTATGCGACAGCACGACGACCGTTGCGCCGAGTTTTTCGGCTGCTTGCGCAATGACCGAGCTATAAACCTGGCTGTCAAAATTGGCGAGGTTGTCGTTGTTGACGTTCAGCACTTTTGATGCGCCGTAAATGCCCAATTGCCCAGCGTTGTTCACGTTGCCTAGCGTCAGCGCAACGCATTGGCTACCAAGTAATTGC
>JALOMF010000101.1 GCA_025455635.1 Saprospiraceae bacterium
AGTGATGCTCTGGGTTGTGCCGCCATTGCTCCACGCATAGGAGTATGGTGCATTGCCGCCAGTTGGATTGGCGATGGCGGAGCCGTTGTTGCCAGAGGTAGGGTTGGTACCCGTCACATTTGCGACCAATACGGCTGGCTGTGTGATGGTTACATTGCCAGAGGCCGTGCCGCCTGAAGTTACCGTACAACTGTAGCTGCCAGCTGTGAGGCCCGTGATGGTTTGTGTGGTGCCGCCGTTGCTCCAAGCATACGTGTAGGTGCCCGTTCCGCCAGTGGCAGTAGCGGTAGCGCTTCCGTTGTTGCCACCGTTGCAAGAAACATTGACGCCAGTGACTGACACTGAAACGGGTGTGTTTCCACCAGTTAGCGTCACGCTGCCGAGAGCGGTGCAGCCTTTGCTGTCAGTAACTGTACAACTGTAAACCCCTGCCGCCAAACCAGTAATGGTCTGGGTAGTACCGCCATTGCTCCATGCATAAGAGTAAGGTGCCGTACCGCCAACAGGGCTGGAATTGGCGGAGCCGTTGTTGCCAGAGGTAGGGTTGACGCCCGTCACGTTGGCAACCAAGAAGGCTGGCTGTGTGATGGTTACATTGCCGGAGGCCGTGCCTGCTGATGTGACCGTGCAGCTATAGGTGCCAGGTGCAAGGCCCGTAATGGTTTGTGTGGTGCCGCCATTGCTCCAAGCATAAGTGTAGCTGCCCGTTCCGCCAGTGGCGGTGGCAGTAGCAGTGCCGTCGTTGCTGCCATTGCAAGATACGTTGGTGCCAGTGACCGTTACCGCAACGGGTGCAGCTGTAGGCGAGTAGCATAGGTTCAAGCTCCAGCTATTGAGCGAGCCACCGTCTTGGTTGGCCACGTCCTGTACTGTCAAGGTCCATGTCCCAGTGATGCTCTGGCCATTGAAGGCTGAAAGTGCTTGCAGCGGTTGGTATGTACCGTTGTTGGTTGGGGGGCAGGGCAATGAAGAATAGGCCAAGCCGGCGTCGTCGAAGTTCGTCAAGAAGTTGTCTTGGCTTGCGCAAATCTGGCTCAACAACGTAACCTCGGTACCCAGTGGGCTTCTGAGTCTAACAATCACGTCGTTTATCCAACTGTGCGTGATGCCGAGGTTCAGCAGGTTCACATCATTCACGGTACCGCTGGCTGAAATGACGATGGTGGAGGTGACGATGGGCGTTCCGCTGGCCGAAATGGTGATAGGAACGTTTGTGCTGGCTTGTGTTAGGCAAGTGATATTGGACGTCCTGAAACTAAAGGCCGAGGAGTTAATGCCACTACCACAAGTGTTCGAGGCTGCAACCCGCCAAAAGTAAGTGGTATTGGCTGCCAAAGCAGTAGGCAGCGTGTAGGTTGTGCCAGCAATGCCAGTTGGAGAAGCCACGATATTGGAAAATCCAGCATCAGTAGCTAACTGCAACGAGTAGCTGGTGGCACCACTCGCAGCATTCCAAGTAAAGGTAGGCGACTGAGAAACACCCGTAGCGCCGTTGGTTGGTGAAACCAGCACCGCTTGTCCCGGCGCTCCCGACAATACCGTCAATGAGACGGTTTCACTTTGGCTGATGGCACCGCTGGTACCTGTTACCGTCAAGTTGTAGGTACCCGCAGCCACACCCGTTGTTGTCACGGTCAAGGTGCTGGAACCGGGCGCAGCAACTGAGGCTGGAACAAATGTGCCCGTTGCGCCAGCTGGAAGACCTGTAACACTGAGTGCAACGTTGCCGGAGAAGCTACCGGAAACACCCACTGCTGTTGTGTACAATGCGCTGGTTGGTGAGCAAACTGTCTGGCTGTTCGGGCTAACATCAATTGTGAAACCATTGACAGCAGTGGTGATATTAAAGTTCGTGTTGGAAATATCGTAGAAAATATTGCCATTCGCCCTAACCATAATCCGTGCAGTGGTGCTTGTAACATTGGGCAAGGTAATGGTTTGCGTGCCGTCGTTAGGCGTTGCGGTAGCCAAAACTGTTGGGTAAGTGAAGCCACCGTCGGTTGAGAGTAGAATGTCCACGTTAGCACAGTTTACAGGAGCAATATTAGTGCTTGCTACGTTCCATGTCACTGTCTGCGACGAACTTGCTGGCCAGCTTACAGCGGTATTGGGCGCTGTGACGACAAAAGGCCCGGCAGTGCCATTCACCGTTACTATCATATTGTCTTCGGCAGTACAGCCACCACCTACCCTGTTGTCCCGAACGGTCAGGCGGAAATTGAGCGTGCGGGCCACGCTGGGCAGTACTTCCCAAGTAGGGCTGACGTTGTTTACGACATCTTGCAAACGTGGCAAGTAGCGGGATGGTGAGGTCGTGCCTTTGAAAGAACGGAAGGTCGGTCCACCAGTATTGGTAGAAAGCGGCGGCATGGTGGCCACGGCGTTGTCCATTTGTTCCCAAGTGTATGTCAGTACGTCAACGGGGCCTGTGCTGGGGTCAGTGCCAGTTCCGGTCAATATAAAAGGCGTTGACCTCGGAATCACGAAATCAGCACCTGCATTTGCAGTTGGTGCATTATTTACGCTGGTATTGGTTGAGCAGGTGTTGCCTTGCCCAGTCACTTCAGCGGCAATCTCCTGGAGACTGATGGCGTGGAAGTAATCATCAGAATTGTTCTGTACGTTGGGTGCGCAGATACCTGCATAGCCCATGATGGTGCTAGCACTTCCTGGCTCCATGGCAGTTGCGCCGTTGCGGTTGCAGGCATTATTCTGGGTATGGTTAGCACCGTACTGGTGGCCCATTTCGTGTGCCACGTAATCAATGTCGAATGGGTCACCAATTGGAGAAGCTTGGCCAGTTACACCGCCAGCTTTCAGGTTATTGGTACACACTGCACCAAGGTAGGCCACACCGCCGCCGCCGGTCGAAAACACGTGACCGATGTCATAGTTGGCATTGCCGATTGCATTGTCACAAGCTGTTTGGTTCTGCGCCAACATCGCACTCCCATCGTTGTTGGTGTACGGGTCAGTGCTGGCATTGAGGAAAATCAGGGCTGTGGTATTGGGGTGCAATACCATGCGCACGGACGCATCCTGCTCGAACACGCCGTTCACACGGGTCATCGTGGTGTTGAACGCTGCCAAAACCAAGGCCGTGGTGCCACCATGAAAGGTTGCGTATTCGCCAGTACAAGCCAATGCCAAGGTGTAGGTACGAAACTGGCAGTCTCCAGCCATTTTTTCGGCCCCCATCGGAGCTGGCTTGTGTTCGTGGTTGATATCGTCAAAGCCACATTGCCAAGGGTCATCTTTCGAGAAATCGCTTCGGTAATAAACTTGGTAGTTTACTACGTCCAGCGTGGAATAAGGGTCAATATAAACCGTGCTGTGCTTCGGGCTTCGAATCATGCCGTGGAACCCACGTGGCGTGAAGTCGCCCCGGAAATATGCAGCAGGGTCGTCAATGCCTTGCCCCGCATACGAGCGGATGGTCGGGTACTGCGCCTGAAGGTCAGGGTGCATGACGGGTGCCTCCACGATGCGGAAGCGCTCGGTCGTGCCATCTGGCATCGGCAATGAAAGGGTGATTTCCTTCGCATCCGCCTCGGGCGTTTGCCAAAGCGGGGCTTTTGCCAGCACCGATTTCATTTGTTGAACATCGAGGCTTGCGGTTCGGTAAACCTGGGGAACGATTTGCCGGGCGGCACTTTTAAAGGACATCTGTGACTCAGGCACAAACTTCCACGGGTCGGAAGTTTTGGTCTGGGCACTCATGGTTAGGCTGGTAAGTAAGAGTAAGGCCAGCACTGTCGTCGTAGTTAATTTCATGCAGGACAGTTTTTATGTTAAAAAATTAATGATTTACAAGACGTTGGCGATGTGGGGACATCGAGATGCAGTGTTGGTAGCAAATAACAATGGCAAGCATCAAGCTTGGCGAACTCAATCACCAGGCGTTGCAACTAGTTATGTTCTCAGTACCGTAGTTTTCTCAAAAAAAGGGGAAAGTCATGGGATAAAAAACGTGCAAGAACAAATCGTAGGAGAAGGAGGCGTAATCGGTGGAATCATTTTAAAATTCCGACATCAACCAGCGATTTTCCAATACATCATGTAGGAACGGCAAATTTAGTTCAGGATACACCCTGAAAAATTTTTTTTCTAAAATATTTTTTGGCTAAATTTCAAATAGCATATAAATCACATTGGTGAACCAACAAGTACTAGGGTTGCACAGGAGCCTAATTTTACCCAAAAAATCACATTTTCTCCAATATCTTGGCTATCATTTCGTCCCAAGCAGGACCAAGTGCAGGGTCTTTGCCCCAGAAAAAATCGTTTTCCATCACCTCCGTTCGCAGGGTAAATAAAAAATTGGCAAAATCTTCTTTTTCAAGCCCCGCATGGCCAGCATAATGCCTGATTCGGCCCAATTCGGACGGGGCGTGGCCATTCCCAACGTCTATCAATTGCAAAATCATCACCCGCAGTTTCTTGCGGGTACGGTTGTGGGCTGTACCTTTCGGAAACTTGGACCGGTAGTCCTTCTCCGGGAAATCCCTGAACAGCCGTTGGTAGAAGCTGGAAATAAAATCCCTGTTTTTTGCGCAACAGCGCATGTAACTTTCGTGAACCAGCTCCGTATCCCGCTCACCGTAAATGGGCAGTTTGTAAAGCTCCTTCTCCAGTTCCATCAAATTGCTGAAACGCTGCTCAGGCGCCACTTCCAGCATTCTTTGCAAGACCTTCAGCAGCCCCGCAGGCAGTTTAGTTCGCTTGAAAACGTCCCTCCGGTGGTTCGGCATCCCGAAGAACCGCTTGCGGTTTTCCATCAATTCCTCCACATTTTCGCCACCGAAGAGCGGCTCGCCCGTCAGCATCTCGTACATCAGCAGCCCCATCAAGAACTGGTTCACCTTGTCGTAGTCCAGTGGCTGGTTTATCTGCCTAAGCTCCTCCGGGCTGGAGTAGCGCAGGTCGTCCAGAATCTTCTCAATCCTTGAAAAGCCCCGCAAGTCCTTGAAAATCTCAAAAACCGAGATGACCGGCTTCAACTCGTGGTCAATGATAATCTTGCTGGGCCGCAGGTTCTTGTGGTCGTAGCCAAGGTTCTGGAGGTAGTACAGCGCATCGCAAATCTGCCGGATGATGGACACCGTGTCACGCACCGGGAAGTAGCCGACCTCCAGCAAATGGTCGAGCGTGACGCCGTTGATGTACTCCAGCACCGTGCAAAACGGTATGTCGCTTTCGTGGCGGCTCAGTATCTCGATGATGTTGCGGTGCTTGATTTGCGAAGCAATCTTGTTCAAATCCTTGACGCTCCCTACCCCATCGCCTCGGTCAGGCTCCTCCGCCAGTTTTTTACCGGACACCAGTCGGATGGCCTTCAAGGCCCGGATGGCCACCACCTTATCGCTCGATTTTTCCCTTGCTTTGTAAATAATGGCCGACGCACCCTCTCCCAACTGTTCCATCACCTCGTACTGTCGCATCATCTTCAGCCGCACCTGTTGGTCAAAATCCGACACATCGTATTTCAGGCCGAGCACCGTGTTCACCCGCTCCTCCAAGTTCTCAAAAAAGTACAAAAACGAGTCGGTGATGCGGTTCATCTCCAAAGTGAGGTCCTCCTGTTTCACCAAATTTTTAAGCCGACGCTCCGATAGGTCAGCGAGCCTAGCTTTCAGCAGCGTCAGCGTATTGGTGTCTGCGCCAAGCGACTGGTGCAGGCTGGCCAGTTCATTGATGGCGTCTTCGAGCTTGCCCGCCTGTACCAATTGTCTAATCATGGCAGTTCTTCAATTGATTAAAACTTCACAATTTTCACGACCTCCATTTTGCCTCCGGCCAATATTCTGCAAAAATAAACCCCTGATGGTGAGCTGGTTATGTCAAATGACCAAGACCCCGACCGCTGTTTGCCCAAGCTGTTTTTTGTCAAAATGCGTCCTGCCACGTCCATCAGTTCCACCTGCAAATCCAAGGCGTTTTCCAGCTCCATCCGCAGCTCGAACCTGCCATCGTTGGGGTTCGGGGCCAGCACCAAGCTGCGAAGCCCCGGCAGCTCGTCCGTGGCACTCACGCCCGGCAGTATGGTCACGCTAACGGTTGTCTCGCAGCCGTTGGCGTCCGTCACGGTGCAGCTGTGGTCGCCTGACGGCAAATTGGTGGCCGTGGTAGTGGTAGCCCCATTGCTCCAATTGTAGGAATATGGCGCAGTGCCACCAGCCGGGATTGCCGTGGCCGTCCCGTTGTTTGCCCCAAGCACCGTCTCGTTGGTTTGCGAGGTGGTGGCAGTTAGCAGTGCTGGCGCAAGGGGCACGTTGCCACTGAGGCTTTCCACACAGCCGTTTGCATCAATTGCCTCAAGGACAAACATGCCGCCGGGAGGCAAGTTTTCGGGAGTGAACTGGAAGATGTAGGGGGCAACACCGCCAAAAGCAGATGCATTCCCCACAATTTCACCATTGCAAAGCGGGTCAAACACCACGGAAATCACCAACTGCATCGGGGCAGTCACACTGACCTCTTCCGTTGTTTCGCAGCCATTCGGCCCGGTGGCCGTCACGCTGTAATTGCCTGCCGTCACGATTTGCGAAGCATTGCCGTTCAAGCCCGCCCACATCAGGCTGACGCCCGGTGTGGTGCTCAGGGCCGTCAACGTGGTCTGGTCGCCAGCACAGTCAAGCTCAAGGTCGCCAGTGACGGTGAGGTTCGGCTGTTCCAAGTCGAGGATGAACTCATCCAGCACTTCGGTGTGCGTGCAACCGCTGGCCACATGGGTCAGCACGAGTTCGTTGTCGCCAATCACAATTTCGGTCTGCGCTGTGACTACTTGACCGTTCAAGGTGCAAGTCACCCCGGGCTGACCGCAGGCAGTCCACAGGTCAATTTCAATCGAAGAATCATCACAATCCAACTCAACCGAAGGTGGCAGGATGTCGTAGTCAGGCAGTTCAAACTGGGTGACCAAAGTCGAATAATTGGCCACGCAGCCCGTGGCTTGGTCGGTCAGTTCCACAAAATACACCCCAGGCTCCGTCACGGTCGGGTTTTGCGAAGCTGAAACAAAACCGCCCGGCCCGCTCCATTCAAAGTTATAGCCACTCGATTGGTCGGGATTGGCCGTGAGCATCACCTCCGTTACCAAGCAAGTCAAAATGCCCGATGTGCTAGGGCTGGCAATAGGAAAGTCACCCGATTGGCCTACCGTCACCGAGGCACTAGACGTGCATCCGCTCAGGGCCGTCACCGTCAGCACGTAGTTGCCGACCACGTTCACCGTTGGATTGGGCGAGGTGGAAGTGAAGCCGTTGGGGCCTGACCAGAGCAGCGTGGCGCCCGGCGTGGTGGTGGTGCCTTGCAGTTGTAGCTCGGACAAGGTGCAAGTGAGGTCGCCGCCGCCAGTGGCAGATGCGTTCGGTAGGTTGAGGGTTGGCACTGTGACGGAAGCCGTTGCGGAGCATCCATTGCCCGTGTTGGTCACTGTGAGGTTGTAGGTGCCGGACTGCGCCACGGTCGGGTTTTGCGAAGCAGAAACAAAGCCACCCGGCCCGGCCCAAGCGTAGCTCACGGGGGTGGCATCGGTGCTGCCGAGCAGCTGAATCGTCAGGGCAGTGCAGTTTACTTGGCCCAGTTCCGCTGCTGTGCCTGTCGGCAAACCGGCGTTTTGTGAAACCTGTGCGGCAGCCGAGTTGGTGCAGCCGCTGATGGGGTCGGTGATTTGTAGCAAGTACGGGCCACCCACTGTGACGGTCGGGTTCTGCTGGGTACTGGTGAAGCCGCCCGGCCCCGTCCAGAGGAAATTGTAGCCTGCCATGTTGGGGTTGGCTTGGATGGTGGTTTGGGCATTGGCACAGGTGATTACCCCGGCCACGGTGGGGCTTGCCTGCGGCACGTTGCTTTGCTGCGCAACGATGGCAACAGCCGTGGAGGTACAGCCCACCGCTGATGTCACGGTCAGCACGTAGTTGCCAGGGAGGCTCACCGTGGGGTTTTGCAAAGCGGAAACAAAGCCGCCCGGCCCAGTCCAAGCATAGCTGACGCCCGCCGTGGCGGATGTGCCAGCGAGCTGGGCAGTCGTAGAAATGCAGTTGATGCTTCCGCCCGTGGCAGCTACATCGGGTGCTTGCGGGCTAGGTACGTTCACGGTAACGGAGCTGGTGCAACCGTTGGAAAGCCTCGTGACGGTGAGCGTGTAGCTGCCGCCTAGCGTAGCGGTGATGTTTTGCAAATTGGAGGTAAAGCCGTTTGGCCCAATCCAGCTGTAGCCGATGCCTGTTGGGCTGGACATAGAGCTGACCTGTACGGTTTGGGTTTGGCAGTTCACGGCCCCGATATTGGTTGTGGGGGCGGGCGGTGGGGCATTGTCCAAGGTGACGGTCATCATGTCGCTGGCGTTGCAGCCAGAGCTTGGGTCGGTGACGGTCAGGGTGTAAGTGCCGGCTTGTGTGAGCACCGCAGGTAACGGCAAGGAAGCCCCCGAAGGGCTTGTCAATACGCAAGTCAAGTTGCCGGAGCAAGCTGGCACCGTGTAGGTCGGCTGTGTGCAGGTGAGTACTCGGTCGGGGCCGAGGTTGGCAGTGGGTGGCTGCGTGGAAGTGATGATGGTGGTGGCGATGATGCCCGTGCTGGTGTTGAAATAAATGCCAGAGGGCGTCACTTCCCTGACCACTGCCTTCACCATATAATATATGGTGCCTACAATCGGGTCAAAATCGCTGAAGCCTAGGCCAGTGACGAGGTCGGCGGAGATGCGCTCGAAGCCGCCGTTGGGCTGGTCGGAGCGGTACACGTGGTAGCCGATGACGTTGGCTTGGGGCGAGGCCGACCAGTTGATTTCGGCTTCGCCGCAGGATAGTGCGATGGTCACGTTGCTAACTGGCGCTACGACATGCGCCCGCACGGTGGGGTCGCCCATCAAGGCGATTTGGGTGCCACACTCTAAGTTGAAATAGCCTTGGTTGTTGCATGAGTTCAAGGTCTGGGAAGTGCCATAGCCCATCGTTTCGCCGCCGCCAAGGTGGTGCGTGAACCAATGCGGGCGGCCCGCCCAAGAGCAGGTAAGTATGCCGCCCTTGGAAGCCAATGCGCTCATCATGAACGAGTTAGGTGCGTAGTCCCAGTCCCCGAAATATTCACCGAAGAGCTGGGCGAATACGATATTTAAGGTCTCCGTGGCAAACTGTGTGCTCTCCCCCACCCCACTGGCCCCGGTGAAGGTGCCTGTGCCGCAGCCGTAGCCGAAGAGGAAGCTTTGGGCGTTGGAGTCGCCAAAAAAGTCGCCATCAATGACGTTGGCAGTGCCGACGAGCGGGTTGCCGTTGCGGTAGCCATTGGCAGCGAATGCTTCGCCGCCGCTGTAGCCGAGGTTGTCGTCCACGAGCACTTTGGCATCCACGGTGTATTGCTTGGAGCGCCATCTGTGGTTTTTTTCGAGGTAGCGGCGGTACATTTCCACCACAGAAATGCCAAAAGTTGCTGGCGATAGGTTGGAGAAGTCCACCCGGCCCACGGCAATCTCTGACTCGGTGGGCAAGAGGTTTTGGTCGAATTTTCCATCGCCGGGCACGTTCGAGTTTTCGGGGCGGGCAGGCGGGATGGAATTTGAATTGGTGTTGACGGAGAAATCGGTCCAGGCGTCGCTGTCCACGTCGCCGTAGTAGGCATCGGCGGGCCAAGCGCCACGGTGGTCGTTTTGGCCATCCCAGTCTGAGTTGCCGCTGTAAGGCACAGGTATTTCCCCAAAAAGCAAGACGGTGTTCGTTCCGTGCGCTGCGTAGTCGGTCTCGATTTGCGACTTTACGGAGGCCACTGTCGCATTGGTTGACACGGGGTGCCACTGCAAATCCCAGCCATCGCCGAGGAGGTCGTTGCGCAAGCGCTCCAGCTCGCTGGAAAGTGGTGCCTCAAGCGCTGCCTCGACAAAGACCGAGATGGCTCCCCGAAAATCGGTGACCGATGCTTCGACGGGAACTAGGGCATAGCCATTGGCAATAAAGCTGCTTGTTTGCCGAATGATGCCATATTCATACGTCTGCCCGACTTCCACCTGGGTGTCCACGAAGCTGGTCTGGGTGGAGTTGTCACTCTCGGCCAAAACGAGCCAGCTTGGAGCATCCTTTTCCCGGCGGTAAAGGATAAAATAGGAAGGCGTCGGGTTTGGCCAGTTGAGGGTGACCGAGGGTGTGGCGACGTTCACCGTCGTCGTGAGCGGAACGACAACGGCCTTGGTGCTTTGTGAAAAAAGGGGGATGGAGGCCAGCAGGAACAAGGCCCACAAATACGTTTTAGTAGATTTCATTCAGATTTTTTTGAATTTTGCCAGGAATTGGATTAAGTGTCTGACCAGAGGCGTTTTTTGTACTTGGATGGTATTTACTTTAAAAAAAGCCGGAGTTGGCTTCGTAACACAGCCCCAAATCTGCCGTATCAATCAATCCAATCCAAACCGACAAACCGTATTTTCATCAAATAATTCTATGAAAAATCTATTTTTCTGCTGCTTCGCCATCTTGCAAATCATTGCCTGCAAGCCAAGCATCAGTCCTACCACCCCTGAAAAACCTGCCCAATCCTCCACGTCCAACTTGCCGGAAGCCGAGCAAAAAGCGTTGAACTTGACTGCCACAGCGCTCTCTGGCGAGGTATCGGGCAGCCTCTCAGCCGATGGCAAGGCACTTGAAATCAACATCACCAACAGCGCTGCCATGGAGCAAGAACTCGACCTGCTCCCGCTGCACAGCTCCCGGGCTGCTTGGGTTTTTTACAAAAACACCGGAAACGACAAGCCCAGCTACGAGAAAATCGTGGTGCGTTCCCATGTGCAAGACACCAGCATCACCTTGGAGTACCCAACCAGGGACCTCGCCATCGTGAAGGCAAGGCTCCCCATCTTCGAGGCTGCTGGCAACATGCTTTTGAAGGGTGACTACGCTGGGCTGCTGGGCCTTTTTGACCCGGAGGTCATGAAAACGATGAAGCCCAACGCCCTCGAACAGTACTGTGTGCAGTTGGAGCCAAAGTATGGCAAGCCCATTTCTTTTGAACTGCGGGGCTTCAACTTCAACAAATCGTCGTCAGGCAAGGAATACCTCAGCCTCGCTGGCCCTCTCAAGCGCCAAATCAAGGATACCGCCCTCGACATTGCCATTGACCTGAGCAAGCCAGGCATTCAAGGCACCATCGCCGCCCTCAAATTTGATTATTGAGGCGGACGGCGGACGGCTGACGGTGGACGGTGTTTACCGCCCACCGTATTCCGTTTTATTTATCTTCGCCCCATGAAAATTCACAGGACACTGGTTGAGGCCATCGCACATGGCCTTTCTGAAATATTCAAGGAGGGCTGGTACGCCGACAAGGTCATCGAGCGCCTGCTCAAAATTGACCACCGCTGGGGCAGCCGGGACAGGGCTTTCATCGCCGAGAACACCTACGACATCGTGCGCAATTGGCGGCTGCTGCACACGCTGGAGGGCCGCAAATGGGTCAACGACCAAAGCCCGAAATTCAGCAATTACGAACTTATTCGGCTCGTGGGCGTGAACCTGCTCCACAAAAACAACCTATCCCCCATTTTCAATTTCGAGCTGCCCGAATGGCCTGAGTTTGAAGGCTTGAGCGGCAAAACCATTGCGGAGCGCACCGAGGAACTCAAGGCCGACCGCCGCACCATCCAGTCGGTGCCCGACTGGATGGACGAGCTAGCCGCTGCCGAGCTTGGCGACAAATGGGATTCGGAACTGGGCGCACTGAACCAGCAAGCCGCCGTGGTACTGAGGGCCAACCGGCTGAAAACCAACAAGTCGGAGCTAAAGAAGATGCTGCTGCTCGAAGGCTGGGAATCGAAGGAAACGCCCATCGCACCCGATGCGCTCGTGCTCGACAAGCGGGGCAACATCTTCCACAACCCCGTTTTTATCAACGGTTTTTTTGAGGTGCAGGACGCTGGCTCGCAGTGCATCGCCCCGTTCCTGAAGCCCGAACCGGGCATGAGGGTCGTGGACGCTTGCGCCGGGGCGGGCGGCAAAACGCTCCACCTGGCCGCCTTGATGGAAAACAAGGGCAGCATCATCGCCCTCGACACCGAAGCGCCAAAACTGGAGGAGCTTCGCAAACGTGCCCGCCGCAACGGGGCACATATCATCCAAGCCCGCCACATCGAGTCCTCGAAGACCATCAAGCGGCTGCATGGCACTGCCGACCGCCTGCTGCTCGATGTGCCCTGCTCTGGCCTCGGCACCCTGCGCCGCAATCCTGATGCTAAATGGAAAATCTCACCACAATTCCTTGACAATGTGCGACTTACGCAAGCTGACATCCTACAGCGGTATTCAAAAATACTGAAGCCCGGCGGTGTCATGGTTTATGCCACGTGCAGCGTTTTACCTTCGGAAAACGAGCAGCAAGTCGAGCGGTTCCTCACTGCCAACCCCAATTTCAAGCTCGAAGAACAGCGTACCATTTCCCCTGCCAACGATGGTTTTGACGGGTTTTTCATGGCCCGGCTGAAATTGGATTGACACTGGTTTTTACAAACAAAAAAAACCTTCCACTCAAAATCCCACCACAGTGACGCTTGTCACCGATTCGCCTTTGTGGCCCTATTATTTTTGCCAAAAATTTTCACTGCACATGTCCGGGCTTGGTAGTAGAAAATGCCTTTTTTTCGCACCTGCACAACATTGAACGATGGTCGAATGACATCAATTTTTCACGTTTAACAAAAAATCTGACCATCATGAAAGTAGAACAAATGTACACCGGCTGCCTAGCCGAAGCCGCTTATTACATCGAAAGCAATGGCGAAGCAGTGGTCATTGATCCATTGCGTGACGTAGAGCCTTACCTGGCACGTGCCGCTGCTGGCGGCGCCACCATAAAATACGTGCTTGAGACGCACTTCCACGCCGATTTTGTGTCGGGCCACTTGGATTTGGCCAAGCGCACTGGCGCAAAAATCGTGTTCGGGCCTACCGCAGTGCCCAATTTCGAGGCATACATCGCCAAGGACAACGAGGTGCTGAAAGTGGGCGACGTGAGCATCAAAGTGCTGCACACGCCCGGCCACACGATGGAAAGCACCACCTACTTGCTACGTGACGAGCAAGGCAAGGACTATGCAATGTTCACTGGCGACACCTTGTTCTTGGGTGACGTGGGCCGCCCCGACCTCGCCATCAAGCAGGGCGAAATCACGAGGGAAGACCTCGCTGGCTTCCTTTTCGATTCGCTCCGCAACAAAATCATGCCCCTCGCCGATGATGTCATCGTGTATCCCGGCCACGGTGCTGGCTCGGCCTGCGGCAAAAAAATGAGCAAGGACACCCAGGGCAGCCTTGGCGACCAGAAATTGTTCAACTACGCCCTGCGTGCCGACATGACCCGTGGGGAGTTCGTGAAGGAAGTGACCACGGGCTTGGTTGATCCGCCACAGTACTTCCCAAAAAATGCGGTGATGAACAAGATGGGCTACACCAGCATTGACGAAGTGCGCAGCAGCGGCCTCCAAGCGCTGTCCGTGCGGGCATTCAAGGCAGCATGGGAGGGCGAAGAAGCGCTCGTGCTCGATACCCGCCACGAAACGGCGTTCGTCAAGGGCTTCCTGCCCGGCTCCATTTTCATCGGGGTTGAGGGCGACTTTGCACCTTGGGTGGGTGCGCTCATCACCGACCTGAAGCAGCCCATCCTCTTTGTTTGCGAAGTTGGCCGTGAGGCAGAGGTGGTTGACCGCCTGGCACGGGTGGGCTACGACCATCCGATTGGCTACCTCGAAGGCGGTTTTGAAGCATGGAAGGCCGCTGGCGAAGAAGTGGACACCATTGACGAAATGGGTGCAGAGGCTTTTGCCACGTGGTTCAATCCTGATGCCTGCCGCCTGCTCGACGTGCGCCGTGCCAGTGAGTACAGCGCTGAACATATCGTAGGTGCATTCAATTTCCCGCTCGATTTCATCAACCGCAACATGTCGCAGCTCAACAGGGAACAGAAAATGTACCTGCATTGCGCAGGCGGTTACCGTTCGGTCATTGCGGCATCCATACTCAAGTCGAGGGGCTTCGACAAACTGGTAAACATCCCAGCAACGGTGCTGTCTCTTCCTGTCTCTTGCTGATTGACTGGGTTGAATTTCCTGCAATAGGGCTCTTCCTGAGAGGCTATGTGGTTCCTCTGGTTTCTTGAAGTTATCTCTCTTGTCTTCTTGTTGTGGAATTGGTTTCCATTTTGGCTTAATCAATCCGCTATA
>JALOMF010000102.1 GCA_025455635.1 Saprospiraceae bacterium
GCCGGGCCACCTCCTACATATATTAATGTGGAAGTAATCGGCGGCGGCTACTACGGCGGCATTGACCCGGTGCTAAAGGATTTCATCAAGATAAAAACGGACGGCAGACTCGTGAAGGAATACGAGAGCGTGCACAACGGCCTGATTGTCACGAAGAAAAACATCCCACGGGAAGAACTGGAAATGTTCGCCGACTATGTGGTGAAGCAGGGCTTCTTCGACTTCGAGCGGGCCTACGATTGTCCCGACCAGCACTGCCAAAGGCGCAAGGGCGAAAAACCGACGCCCATCCCGCTGCGCATCGCCATCACCTACGGGGAGCGCAAAAAAGTAGTGACCATCGCCATTTGGGGCAAAGACGACCGGGGCATCCGCTACGTGGACTACCCGCCGCAGCTCGACAATATCATTGACGCCATCCAGCGCATGGCGAGCCGACTGGAGGATACGGTGGTGAGGAAATGAGCTGGAAATTGGCCAATTGACGCATGATTCCACGTCGTTATTTTGCTTTGCAGTTTGGGTAAATTAATGAAAGCAAGTTCGTTAATTTGTCCCCAACAAACAAAGGACGATGAGGAAACTATGCACACGTCAGCATTTTATTGAATACCTGAGCCTCAATTTCGTGGAGCGACAGTGCCTGACCGCCCGCTGCCTTTGGGAGCGCTACGATTATGATTATGGAATTGACGGCTTTGTTACCCCCCGTGAATGATATTGGAGAGGTTGGCAACAGGTTTATGGACATTCAAGTCAAGGCGACTGAAAAATTGCACAAACTGAAGGGCAGCGGTGAGTTTGTTTTCGATTTTTCAAAGAATGATATTGAAAACTGGCTAAATTCGCAATTGCTCGTCTTGCTGGTGATTTATGAAGCTGGAACTGACACAGCTTATTTCATAGATGTCGCAGCATATTTTAGGGTAAACAGGAATGTATTGGGCAGGGCAAATAAATATGTTCGACTTTATTTTACCAGCGCAAACGTTTTTGACCAGTGGGCGTTAAATCAATATAAACAATCGAAATGAGGGATAAAATAAATGGTTTGGGCGTTTATAAAAACATGACTATTGGTTATGCAGAGCTTGACGTTGCCATGTCAAAAATGGGTTTTGAAAAAAAATCAGCACGGACTAATGATGCTTTTAGGGAAGAAATTTTAGGGCGTGAAATCATGGAGATAACCTATTTTCATGCTCAAAATAACATCAAATATACCCTGCTCGACCAGCCAGGTAACCAGCCAGTTCCTAAGACTGAAATCGTCAAAATATCCTTTCTACTTTACCATCAAGGCATCATTAAGCATTTTGACGACCTTGCAAAGTCAATTGAAAAGCAACGCCCAGTTGCAAAAGCCGCTGTGTAAGGCCAGCGCCATTTTATCCTTTACTTGACCAAATACATCCCCATCTTCCCCTTGTTCTTCACCTCCACCTCGCCACGGTATTCGCAGTTAAACGACTGATTAACAAGCTTGTAGGTAGCTTCCGAGATATTGATTTCACCGATGGGGCAGTTGCTTTCCATGCGGCTTGCGGTGTTTACGGTGTCGCCCCAGATGTCGTAGGCGAATTTCTTGCTGCCGACCACCCCGGCCACTACTTCGCCCGTGTGCACACCGATGCGGATACGCCATTCGGGATGCCCCACGGCAGCCTTGGCCACATTGCGTTTTTCCACGATTTTAATCATTTCCCGTGCAGCGGCCACAGCATCCTTGGCGTGGGTCTTGTTCTCGATGGGCAGGCCGCCAGCGCACATATAGCTATCGCCGATGGTCTTGATTTTTTCGAGGTTGTGCCGCTCGCAAATCTCATCGAAGTCCAAGAAAAACTCGTTCAGTTCCTTGACCACATCGCCCGGCGGCAGCACTGACGATATTTTGGTGAAGCCGACAAAATCCGTGAAAATCACGCTCACCGCTTCGTAGTGGCGGGGCTTCGAGGAGCCTTGGGTCTTCAGCTCGTGCGCCACTTCTCCCGGTAGGATGTTGAGCAGGAGGCCCTCGGCACGGGTGCGCTCCACGTCGATTTCCTGTTTTTGTGCCTCGATTTGCTGGTTTTGCGAAGCCAAGCGTTTGTTGAGGCGGCGGCCATAGAGCCAGCTGCCGCCGATGACCACTAGGAACGCAGCGCCGAGCAGGCCAATCCAAGTGGCCGTTTTGCGGAAGCTTTCCTGCTGCTGGATTTTCATGTCGTCGAGCTGCTTTTGGTTTTCGAGCAGGGCGATTTGCTGCTGCTGCTCGGCCTGTTGGCGGGCGGAGCGGAGGCTGTCAAGCTCGTTCTGCTTGGCGAGGTCGGCGATTTCACGGCCCTGTTTTTCGGCCAAGAGCTGTTGGGTGGCCAGTTTGAGGGCCTGCCGGTTTCGCTCGGCCTCCAAGGTGGCGGTGCGCAGGTTGGCTTCCTTCACTTCGTCTTCCCGGCGCAGCAGGGCCAGTTCTTTTTCCCGGCGGTCGGCGTCGAGGCGCTGGTTGTCGGCTTGGAGCTTGAGGCGTTCCGTCTCCGATTTGAGCTTGTCGGTTTCCAGTTGGCGTTTTTCCTCATCGCTGAGGTTTTGGAAAGTCTCGTTCTCGGTGCGCTCCATGAGGGCGTGCAGGGCCTCCATGTTTTGCTGGCGAAGGCGCTCTTCCCGCAGCAGGCTGTCGTTCAGGGTGAGGTGTTTTTTGTAAAAATCCAGCGCCTTGTCGTACTCGAAGAGCTGCTGGTAAATTTGCGAAGCGGCCTCAAAAGCGTCACATTCCACCTGTGCATTCTTGCTTTTTTTGGCGCTGCCAATGGCCAGTTCGTTGTATTTCAAGGCATTGTAAATATCCTTGTTTTTCAGGTAAATAGAGGCAATGAGGTGCTGCACGTAGCTCTTGTCGGCCAGCCCGTTGTCGGCACGTTGCAGGTTTTGCAGCGACTGGTTCGACTCCCCAAGGTTGTTCCAAGCTATGCCCAAGTTGGTGTACACATAATTGCTCTTGATGCTGGGGTTGGCTTTGTAAAGTGCCTCTGCCTGCGTGAAATAATCCACTGCGGCCTTGAAGTCCTGTTGGCGGTTGGCGGCGAATCCAAGGTTGTTGAGCGCCGTGGCGATGGTGAGCGGGTCGTTCCGGCGCTCGGCCAACTGCTTGATTTTCAGGTAGTAATCCACCGCTTTCGGGAAGTTGGAAATGGCCAGGTTGGCTTGCGCCAATTTTTCGAGGCAGCGCACTTGGTCTGTGTACCTGTTCTGGGTTTCGTAGGCGTTGAGCAAAGCGTTGAACCCGTCTTGGGCCTTGTCGTACTGGGCGGCATTGAGCAGTGCCTCGGCCCGGTTCCAGGCCAAGGTGAGCTGGGCAGCCTCGTCGCCCAGTTTTTGCGCCAGCAACTCGGCCTGACGGTAGTAAGTGGCAGCCCGTTCGTAGTACCTCTCCCGGTCATAGATTCGCCCAATGCGTATGCAGGCTTCGAGCTGGGCCTCGGTGCGGTTTTCCTTCTCGGCCAGGCGCAGGTCGTAGATGGCTAGCCGGAGGTCTTCCACGGCGGGATTGGCGGCCAGTGTGGCTTCTGTGGCCATTTTCACGGTGTCGGTTTCGAGCAATGCCCCCGCATTGCCCAGCAAGGGCAACAGCATGAAAATCAATATGTTACGAGCGTTTTTCATTCAATATTGTAGTTCATGCCCAGCCGTAGGAAAAAGCCCGTCTGGGGATTGTATCGGAGTAGGTCGTTGGGGTCGCCTTCCGGCAAAATACCGGAATATTTTTTATTGAAGAGGTTGATAATTTTCAAATAGGCATCAAAACGGTCGGAGAAGGCGTAGCGCCAGGTGACGTCGAAGGTCCAGAGTTTGGTTTTGGGCTTGGAGCCGCCAGTGGTCGCTATTTCCTTGTACCGGATGATGTCAAGTATGGCCACTGAGTGCTTGAACGGGTTGAAATTGTTGCGGAACTGCCAGATACGTCCTTTTGGTGGGGCTGTGACGCCGTCGGCATCCAGTGCGGCTAGGTCTGACTCCTTGTAGTTCAACCAAGAGTAGGACAACAACCCGTTGGACTTGCGGCCATTTATTTCGTTTTCAAAGAAGAGGCTGGCTTGCCCGCCCGTGAAGCGGATGGGGGTATTGACGAGGTTGGAGTAGCCAAGCTGGCCGAAATAATCGGTGGAATCTGGCCCACGCCACTCCTCGCTTTTGCCGTATCGGATGAGGTTGTCCGTTTTGTTGAGGAACCACAACACCTCTGCGTTCACGCCTCCGTTTTCGCTTTTCCAGCGTATCCCGCTTTCCCACGAAGTAGTTATTTCGGGATTTAGGCTTAGGTCAGACCTGTAAAGCACGTTTTGGCCATTGGAGAAAATGCTGTAAGAATTGGAATTGTAAAAGGATGTTGCGTAGCGGAAAGTGCGCCCCCACGATGTTCTGAGGTTGATGCCCTCTTGGAATTCCCAAAGACCTGAAACCCTGGGGGTAATTCGTTTTTGTTCGCCACCGAAGGTGCCCGTGAACACGTAGTTTGCCCCACTGCTCAATTTGAGCTTTTTGCCATTGTAAAATAGTTGCCCGTAGCCGTTGAGTTCGGTCTGGTCGTCGCCCAATATCCCCAAAGAATAGTGTCGCTTGCCATTAAAGGTTTCGATGCTTGAAGCGAACTGCGTGGATGAGCTATCGGTGACGGGGCTGTTCAGCAGTGGGGTGACCGGGAAGCCAGTGATGGCCTTTATGTTGGCGCCGAGGGTGAGCGTGGCGGCCTTGAAAAGGCGGTAATTACGCACGTGCTCCACCCGGTACTCATTGGCCTCGGAAAAAAAATAGCGAAGCCCATCAAGGTGCTTGCTGCGCAGCACCTCGAAATAGGGCATGAAATCGCTGCTGCCGTCCTGCCTGGCTTGGGCCTTTGCCGCTTCCAGCAGCATGAGCGAAAGCCTGTTCTGGATGGGCAGGCTGGAGGAGCGGCTGTCCATGTTCAGGCGCAGGAAGGTGATGTCGGTCTTGCGGTTGCTTTTTTCTTTTTCCTTGAAAATATTGAGGTTGAAACGAAGAACCGCCTCTCCGGTATAGGTCTGCGGGTTTGCGTAGGAGTATGCCACGGGGTTGTAGCCCAGCGAGCTGTGGTCACGGCGGTACATCGTCTCGGCGGAGAGGGTAAGCCTTTTGTACTTCACATTGAACCCGAACTTGCGGCTGAGGTGCGGGGTGTTGGTAATCAGTGCGTTGCTCGTTGAATCGCCAAAATTGGGGAATTTCTTGTAGCCTTCCCCTGCTGTGTAGGTGCTTGGCAGGTAATTGTACCCACGGTCGTACCAGATGTTGCGGTCTTCAAAAAGCACGTTGGAGCCGTAGGCGAAATACTTCAAGATGCGCTCGTCCCTGCCTAGCCGCCCGCCGAACATCACGTTCACGCTGCTGTAAACGCCGCCGCCCACGGCGAGGTCGGCCTGCATGAACACGGGCTTGTCCGATTCCCGGGTGATGATGTTGATGACGCCCGCCGCCCCATCGGAGCCGTAGATGGCCGTGCCCGCCCCGTAGATGATTTCGATGCGCTCGGCCTCCTTGATGGGCAACTGTGCCCCGATGGGCATGGATGCCAGGTAGGTCGGCTTCACGGGCACATCGTTGATGAGTATCTTGGCGTAAGTGTTGCCGAGCAGCCCCCGCATGAGGAAGGTCTCGCCCTCGGTGGCCGAGCCGGGCTGGCTCACCCGGATGCCGGGCACCATCTTGAGGGCGTCCACGAGGGTCTCGTAGCCGTTGCGCCGGATTTCCTCACGAGTAATCACGTGGGTACTGAACGGGAGGTCGGCAGCGGCGACCGGGAAACGGCTGCCAGAGATGATTTTGATGTTCTTGTCTGGGTTTTGGAGGGGGGTGTAGAGGTCTTTTTCGGCCAGTTCTTTGGGGTTCAGCAGCAGGGTGTCCCGTTGCTGGGCGTGCAGCGACAGCGACAACAGCAGGACTGATATAATGGTGATTATCCGCTTCAAAAGGAGTATCAACGTCAATTTTTTACCGAAGGTAAAAAGAAAATCATTCAATGGCCCAAGCATGGTCAAGCTACTCAATATAGTAGTTCATGCCAATGCGCAGGAACTGTGCCTGCTGCGGGTTGTACGGGAGCAGGTCGGCTTGGTCGGCATCGGGGAGTATTCCGCCGTACTCCTTCCCGAACACGTTATTGATTTTGAGGTAGGCGTCAAACCGGTCGTTGAACGCAAAGCGGTAGGTGAAATCAACCGTCCAGAAGCGGTCTTTTTCCTTCGGAAAATAAACCCTCGTCACCCCCTTGTACCGCAGCAGGCCCAAGATGAACGTTGATTTTTTGAACAGGAAAAAACTGTTTTGCCAAGTAAGGATATTGCCCCTTTGCTGCCGGAGCCGATAGGTGGCAATGTCCGCTTCGCTGGCATTTATCTTGGGGTTTATCCAAGAAAAACAGAGGAAGCTCTCAAGGAAACGCTTCTTGTTCAAGCTCAAACCAAAATTGACGGAGGCGCTGCCGCCCGTGTACCGGATGCTAGCGTTCTCCACGTTTTTGTAGGCCAGTTGGCCGAAATACCAGCTGGAATCCGGCGCCCATTCTTCCGACAGGCCAAGGCGGATGAGGTTCGAGACCTTGTTGGAAAAAAAATTGAGGTCGGCACCGACTTGGTCGTTTTTCCCCCGTAGGCGCAGCCCACCTTCCCAGGCTGCGGCTTTCTCTGGGGTGTGCGGCACGAAGCCAGTCTGAATACTTTGGTAATAATCGGAAAAAACGAGGTAGGTGTTGCGCTGGTGGTAGGGCGTGGAGAAGCGGTACGAAGTGCCCCAAGAGCCGTACATGTTGAGGTTCTTGGTCAGCTTGAAAAGCCCAGCCAACCGTGGCGAGCGGTTCAGGAAAAGCTGCGTGGGGCCATCCGATTCGCTGATGGTATAGCCAATCGTGGCCGTGTTCAGGCCTGCGGTGAGCTTCAGCCTGCTTCCGTTGTAAAACAGTTGGCCAAAAGCATTGGCCTCCAAGATGAGGCCCAATTCCGGGTAAATGGTGAAGGTCAGCGTATCAATGAAAAAATTGCCCGAACCACCAAAGGCTTGCTCCCTGATGTCAATGGCAGGCCGCCCCAACAACGACATTTGCGGGTGGCCGAACACCGCCTTGAGGTTGATGCCCATCGTCAGCGTGATATTTTTCAACAGGCGGTAGTTCCGAAGGTGCTCGATGCGGGTTTCACTGGAATTGCCGTAAAGGTAGCGCAGGCCGTTGAGGTACTTGTCGTAGTCCCTTACGAAGTAAACGCCCACGCTGTCGCTGCCAAAGCCCAGCGAATTTGACTTGGCCTTGGCCGACGCCAGCAGCATGTACGATAGCCGGTTGCGCAGGGGCAGGGCAGCGGAGCGGTTGTCCACTTTATGCTGCAAATAGGTGAAATCGGTGCGCTTGTTGCGCTTTTCCCGTTCCTTCTGTATGGTCAGGTTCAGCCGCAGGATGGACTCCCCGGTGGTGGTCTGCGGGTTGCTGTACGAATAGGCCACGGGGTTCAGGCCGATGGAGCTGTGGTCGCGGCGGTAGAATTTCTCGGCAGAGAAAACGAAGCGTTTGTACTTGATGTTGAAGCCGATCTTGCGGCTCTGGTGCGGTGTGTTGGTGATGAGCGGGTCGAAAGCCGGGTCAACGTAATTGGACAATTGGCTGAAGTACTTTTCAGCCTCGGGGCGCAGGTAGGGCGAGGTCTGAAAAATGCTGTCATCGTTGAAAACATTGCGGCGCTCCATCTGCGTGTTGGAGCCGTAGGCAAAATACTTCAGGATGTTCTTGTCCCTGCCGAGCCGCCCGCCGAACATCACGTTCATGCTGCTGAACACGCCGCTGCCCACCGAGAGGTCGGCCTGCATGAACACGGGCTTCTCCGAGCTGCGAGTGATGATGTTGATGACGCCCGCCGAGGCATCGGAGCCGTAGAGTGCGGCGGCGGCCCCGTAGATGATTTCGATGCGCTCGGCCTCCTTCACGGGCAGCTGCGCCCCGATGGGCATCGAAGGCGAAAACGAGGGCTTGATGGGCACGTCGTTCACCAAAATCTTTGCGTAGGTGTTGCCGAGCAGCCCCCGCATGAGGAAGGTCTCGCCATCAAGGGCCGAGCCGGGCTGGCTCACCTGTATGCCCGGCACCATCTTTAGGGCGTCCACCAGCGTCTCGTGGCCGTAGCGCCGTATTTCTTCCTTCGTGATAATATAGGTGCTGAACGGCAAATCCGCTGCCTCGATGGGGAAGCGGCTGCCCGAAATGATGTTGATTTTCTGCTTCGACGATGCGGAGGGCGTGTAAATATCCCGCTCGGCCAATGCTTCTGGCCGCAGCAGCAGGCTGTCAGTTTGCTGCGCAAAAACAAGGCTTGTGAAAACTAAAAAAGAAAGGGTAGCGGTTGTCCGGCTCATCAGCATCGTGCTTTGCGTGATTTTTTTTCTGGTGAAGGTAAATGCAAGCGTGAAAATCTCGTTAAAAAGTTGAAACCCTTGAGCCAAGCACCAACTTCGCTTGTTTGCATATTGTCAGAAATTAAAATTTCTACCTTTGAAACCTATTTGGCCGGAAGGCCGCCATTCATTAAAAAACAACGCCATGCGAGAACTCATTCTGAAGGCATTCATCCTGGTTTTTGTCTTTTTTTCTTTCGGTGAAAACAAGGCCGCTGCCCAAAGCAACGCCCCTGCCACCCTCAACTGGGGCAACGACTACAACGAACCCGGCAACTCCGCCTCCACCAAAATACTTGGACTCACCCCCGACGGCTTCTATGTGCTTCGCCAAAAAATGCTGTCGAACATGAACAGCAAGCCCAAGTTTTGGGTGGAATATTTCAGCCGGGAAATGAAGCTCGTGCGCTCCGAAGAACTCGACCTCAAGTACAAGCGCAAGCTGCGGGACTTCGAGGACGTGCTCTACCTCGGCGGCAAGCTATACCTGCTCACCTCTTTCAACAACACGGCGAAAAAGCAGAACTACCTCTTCAAACAGGAGCTGAACACCAAGACGCTGGCACCCAGCAAGAACCTCGAAATGATTGCCCAGACCGATGCCCGCAACAAGGAAGTGGAGGGCACTTTTGCATTCGCCATCTCCAAGGACAGCTCCAAGTTGCTGGTTTACAAAGAGTTGCCCTACGAAAAGAAAAGCCCTGAGCGCTTCGGCTTCAAGGTCTTCGACCAAGATTTCAAGCTCGTATGGGAGAAAAACATCGTGCTGCCCTACAACGACGACCAATTCACCGTGGAAGAGTACCGGGTGGACGAAGCTGGCAACGTCTTCCTGCTCGGCGTGCTGTACGAAGACGGTGCAAAGTGGCGCCGCCGTGGCAACCCAACCTACCGCTACGTGGCACTTGCCTACATGGACAACGGAACGGCCTTCGAGGAATACCGGATTGACTTGGAGGACAAATTCATCACTGACTTGACCTTCCGCATCGGCAATGATGGCCTCTTGACCTTTGCGGGATTCTACTCCGACCGGGGCACTTACAGCATCAAAGGCTCCTACTTTTTCCGGCTAGATCCCACGGACAGGGCCATGACCAACCGCAAGGCCACTCCGTTTGATTTCGACTTCCTGACCGCCTTCATGTCGGACCGCAACAAGCAAAAGGCCGCCGAGGCCATCGAAAAGAACGACGTGCGCAAGGCTCCCGAACTCTACGACTACTCCCTCGACGAACTCGTGCTCCGCAGCGACGGCGGTGCCGTGCTGGTGGCCGAGCAGTACTACGTGGAGCAGGACTTCAACAACTTCAACAACGGTTTTGGAAGCCCGTTCTTCTCCCCGTTCTACGACCCGTTCTACAACAACCGGTTCAACCGCAACGATGTGGACTATTACTACAACTACAACGACATCATCGCCATCAATATCAGTCCCGACGGGGATGTAGAGTGGGCGAGCCGCATACCCAAGCGACAAGAAACCCGCAACGACGGCGGCTACTACTCCAGCTACGCCATGGCCACCACACGGGATGGTTTCTTCTTCACCTTCAACGACGATGGCCGCAATTTTGGCAGGGACGACGGCAAGCTCTACACCTACTCAGGCGGCAACAACAGCGTGGTGGCGCTTGCGCAAATCAATATCAAGGGAGAGGTGCAGGTCTATCCACTGAGCAGCAACCGGGATGCTGGCGTGACCCTCCGTCCCAAAATGTGCAAGCAAATCGGCAAGCGGGAAATGGCCGTGCTGGGCGAGCGGGGCAGGGGGTACCGGTTCGGGAGCCTGAAGTTTGAGTGATTTGATATAAGATTTCAGATAGACGATATAAGATTTTAG
>JALOMF010000617.1 GCA_025455635.1 Saprospiraceae bacterium
TATACGTCTTCTATTCCCTGATGGAAGGTGGGCGCAGAAACAGGCTCAGTAGATTTGATTTCAAGGACGGAACCATGCACCACAGCTCTGAAAAAGTGCTGCTGGAAGTGCCCGAACAAGTCGGTTGCTGTCACACGGGCGGCTCCATTGACTTTGATTCCAAAGGCAACCTATTTCTGAGCACAGGTGACAATACCAATCCATTTGAGTCCGACGGCTTTTCACCAGCCGACGGCAGGCCGGGGCGTGAGCTGTACGATGCCCGCCGCTCTTCCTCCAACACCAACGACCTTCGGGGAAAAATACTGCGAATAACGCCGCAAGCCGATGGCACCTACACCATTCCCAAGGGCAACCTATTTGCCGAAGACACCCCAAACACCCGCCCCGAAATCTACGTGATGGGCTGCCGCAATCCTTATCGCATTGCCGTTGACAAAAAAACGGACTGCCTCTACTGGGGCGATGTAGGCCCCGATGCTGGCAAGAATGGCGTTGACCGTGGCTCGAAAGGCTACGATTTTTGGGGGCAAGCCTGCGAGGCTGGCTACTACGGTTGGCCATTGTTCAGGGGCAACCACATCTATTTCGACTATGATTTTGCCACCAAAAAAAGCGGGCCACTGCACGACCCGAAGAAGCCCATCAACAATTCCCCTTTCAACACTGGGCTGAGGGAACTGCCCCCGCTCAAAGCGCCGCTCATCTGGTACAGCTACGACGAGAGCTTGGAATTCCCATGGACGGCCACAGGCGGCAAAAACCCGATGGCTGGACCAGTTTTCCATGCTGCTGACATCAAATCCGCTAATCCTAAAATCGAAGAATCCGCCATTTTTCCGGAATATTTCGAAGGCAAATTCTTCATCTACGAATGGATGCGCAATTGGATTTTCGTGGTGACACTGGATGAAAACGGCAAGTTCGTGCAAGCCGACCCATTTCTGCCCAACGAAAAGTTCAGCCGCCCAATGGACATGGCTTTTGGGCCTGACGGGGCATTGTACGTCTTGGAGTACGGTACGCAGTGGTTTGCCCAAAACCCCGACGCCCGTTTGAACAAAATCGAATATGCCGCAGGCAACCGCCGCCCAGTCGCAAAGATTGACGCTTCGCAAACGGTGGGCGCAGCTCCCTTGACCGTCAAGCTAAGTGGCTCATCGTCAAAGGATTACGATGGGGATGCCCTGGCCTACGAATGGGCAGTGAGTGGGAACAAGCAGCGATTTACGACCACTGGCTTGGACTACGTCTTCACGACGCCCGGCGAGTACGAAGTGACCTTGAAAGTGACCGACCCCAGCGGCCTTTCGTCGAGGGCGGCCACCAAAATAGTGGTCGGAAACTCGCAGCCAAGCGTCGCTTGGAAGCTTGACGGCAACCAGACCTTCTATTGGGACGATGCGGAACTGCCCTACAAACTGGAAGTGTCCGACCCAGAGGATGGTAGCCTGGCCAACGGCAAGCTCGACCCACGCCGGGTGAAAATCTCGATTGATTACCTGGCCGAGGGGCAGGACGTGGCCGCCATCGTGATGGGCCACCAGACCAAGGAATCCGCCACGATGGGCAGCCTTCAATTTGCCACAGGCTTCAAGCTCATCGAGGCAAATGACTGCAAAACCTGCCATGCCACCGACGCCAAAGTGAACGGCCCCAGCTATATTGACATCGCCAACCGCTACTATGGCAGCGAGTTTGCCGTGCAGACCCTGAGCAAAAAAGTAATCACCGGCGGCGCTGGCAATTGGGGCGAAACGGCCATGAGTGCCCACCCAAACCTTAGCCAACAGCAAGCCGAGGACATCGTGAAGTACATCCTCTCGCTTGCAGGCGAAGTGCAATCAACGGTCTCCCTACCGTTCAATGGTACATACCGCACCAATGCGCACATGGGCAAGGGCGAGAAAGGCGCTTATGTTTTTCAGGCCAGCTACCGGGACATGGGCAGTGCCGATGGGGCCAACTCCCTGTCCGACAAGCAGACGCTGGTGCTCCGTTACCCAAAAATCGAAGCGGAAACCTACTCCAAGGCTGCCAAGGGCGTGCGCAGGCAGCGGCTGGAGCAGACCGACACCTTCACCGTCAACGACCTGATGCACGGCAGGTTTTTGGTGTATGAAAAACTGGATTTGACAGGCGTCGGTGCTGTGCGGCTGGGCTTTTTGAAGCATGATAGGATACTACCTGGCACCGAGTTGGAACTTCGCTCTGGTAGCGAGGGCGGCAAACTGCTCGGCAAGGCGGCGATAATTGGCTCCAACGAAGTCGTCGTTCCAATTGAGGCAACCAAAGGCGTTCAGAGCTTGGTACTCGTTTTCAAAAATGAAAAAAACAAAGGGCAGGGAATTGGCAGGTTGGATTGGTTGGGATTTGAGCAATTCAAATAAAATGGCAAAATGATGAAAAATAGCCTTGAGAATTTGACAAAATGCGGTTTATTAACAGGTAATTGATTTGGTGAGGTTCGTTGGTACAGCCTTCTAAAAAACAAATTGCTTGACCTTTAAACTTGCTATATCCCTATAATTGCTTTAAATAGTTGTAACTACATGGAAATTCGCCTTTTCAATGATGGTGCAATTTGATTGCTGGAATAGTGGCGATAAGATAGGTTGAAAATGTCAGGTGATTGTCAAAATTGTAGGCTGATGGTTTTTTTAGAAAATAGTTGTAAAATAAATAGGATGTCATTTTCTTTTGGTTTAGAA
>JALOMF010000618.1 GCA_025455635.1 Saprospiraceae bacterium
TTTGGCAGGTGGTGGCACATGATGGCGAAGCCGACCCGGTCTTCAGCGAGGTGTGGAGCTTCACGACCAAGGATTTTCCCGACCACCCCTTCGTTTTCGCCAAATTGGCCAACGGCAAATACGATATTTTCGCTGCGCAAAACGCCAATTCGGGAGTGCCACAATACCAGCTTACCGACTTGCCCGGCAGCAATTTCAGGCCCAGAATCAGCCCCTTGGGCGACAAGGTGGCATTCCTGAACAACAACTTCATCAACACGCAAATTTTCGTGATGAACCGGGATGGCAGCAACCCGACCCTAGTGCCCACGGCAGTGCCCGTGGACGGCGAGGACATGTTCCAGTTGGATTTTTGCTGGTCGCCCGATGGCACGCAATTGTTGTTCATGAACGAAAACCGCCTCTACAAAGTCAGGCTCGATGGCAGTGGTTTTGAACTGTTTGCGGAGCTGCCTGCGGGCGAGGAGTTCGTGGAGGTGGACTGGGCGCCCGTGACCAACAAAGTGGCGGCCCGCACCGTGGGCAACCAGCCGTACGTCGGTAGGATTTTGCTCTACAACAGCAGTGGCGCCCAGGAGCAAGTGCTCGTGCCCGACCTGCCCGGCAACATCGGCGGCCCAGCTTTCAACGTGGACGGCAGTGCCATCCTTTTCACCCATGATTTGGACGGATTGGAAACGCCAGATGGCCGCCAACTCAACGCCCATGTCATTTTGAAAAACATCGCTTCGGGCGCAGAAACCGACCTGTCGGTGAACAAACCGCTGGGCTTCAACGACCTCGACCCTAAGTTTTCGCCGAATGGCGCCCAGGTGATTTTCGTGGAAACGAGCAACGCCCCCAACTCGCCCAAAAACATCAGCCTGATGAACGCCACCGGGAGTGGCCGTTTGCAAATGTTCGCCAATGCTGAAATGGTGGACTGGAAGTAAAACAGCATTTGAAACCGGCTTTGAAAGGTGAAATCAGCCAGTTGCTGATTTTGCCTTTTCATATTTTGGCCTGTCACAAACACGATGAACAATGGCTTACAGCCAGCCGATGAAGAGTTCAAAACGCTTGGCCGTGGCCAAAATTCAACCACTACGTTTCACAAAATCCAGCTCGTCCCTGAAGCCGTTGTCCAGCAGCGCCATCAGCCGTTGCTTTGTCTTTCTCACCTTTTTCGCAATCGGAACCTGTTGGAAATCAAAGTTTTGCACACGTTTTTTCAAGTCTTCATCATCACCTCCGCTCAACAAAAAATCGGTGAAAAATGCGGAAATTGCCTGTTCCCATTCGGGTTTGTTTGACCAGTAATGCCCAATTTGACGCTCACAAGGCAGCAGTTGCCCTTGACAAGGCAGGGTCACGGAAAAGGAGAATTGTTCGATTAGCCTAGGCCGAATGCCTTCCGAGCACAATTGGTCGCAAACGGCTAAAACCTTGGCGATGGATTCAAGTGATTGGCCAGCAGGCAGGCCAATCACGCCAGCGTTCCACATGGCCGCATCGTCTCGAATTTCAATCCCCGCAACCTTCCTAGCCTTTGTTCTCAAGTACAATTGCCGAAGGGTCTTACCTTTCAATTTTGCAAGAACCCCTTCGCATTTATGCATCAAAAAATGGCCGTTTTCAAGAGCACTGACCAAGTACCCACAGTCCCCAAAAAGAAAAGTATCAGCATCCAAGTAGAGCCAAGCAGCATCGGCAGCGCTGGTTGCGCACGCCTCCAACGCCTTGATTTTTGGCCGGAAAAGGTTTTGGGTCACGCCTCCCCACTCGGTCAACTTGGCCTGGTCAATGGTGACAATTTTAATGCGGTCTTTGAGGAAAGCATAAGCATCGGGGCGGTCAGTCATTACCACGATTTCACCAAAATCCCATCCTGCTGAAAGAAACGAAAGGATGGAAAAACAAGCCTGCCAGTGAACCCCTCCTTCTTTTCCGAATGTGAGGTAGAGAATATTGATTTTCGACATTGCCAACGATGAATTTTTGCGAAACTAGCGGTTTTTACAAGAGTGCAACCGACACAAATCCCTTTCTTTGCCCTTTATTCTGAAATCAGTGGATTTGGGAAAACGCCCAAGCCCCACAACCCCTAGCATCCGTTCAACAATGGCCTCCACCACCCTCAGCATCCCAGCCCTCGTGCTTCCGACCAAATTGGATGGGCTGGCAGCATACCAAGTACAGCCCGTTTTTTTTGGGGCACCCGTGGGGCTGCACCGCCGCTACAGCGAGGCCGTGAGCATGTTCAAGAAATTGGTGAAACGACGCTACACTGCCTACACCTTCACACGGGCCACGGCAGAGCAAATGCTTTGGTTCAAGTTTGGGCCAGAGCTGAAACTGCACCAATTCCAGTTGGAATTCAGCATCGGCAGCCACTACATCAAGGGGCGGTTCGGGGTGGCCAGCTTTGAGTGGCAGGGCCTGACCTACGCCTGCCTGCCAGCTTTTGAATCCTTTATTTTCATTGTGAAACGCAACGAAAAAGGGAAAACCGACCTGCGGGCCGAGACCGAAGCCGTGGTGCGGGAACTGTTGCGAAAGCAAAAACAAGCCGATGGCAGCGACTTCGAGGCCGAGCAGTTTTACACCGACAAAAAGACTTTTTTGACCACCGTCCAGTGGGAGGTCAGCTACAAGGAAGCCAATTTTGATTTTGAATCCACCGGGATGGAGGGCATCATGGCTGCGGGACAGGGCTTGGCACCAAGAGCCGCTGGTGGAGCAGCTTTCCCAGCTCATTTTCAACAAAAGCTCCAACAACCCGCTCGTGCTGGTAGGGCCAGAGGGCGTGGGCAAGCACACAGCCATTTACGAAGTGGCCTACCGCTACATGCAGGGCTTTGCGCAGCACAGCGACGAATACTACCGGCGGCACTGCATCTGGCACCTGAACCCCAACCGGGTCATCGCTGGCATGAGCGTGGTGGGGCACTGGGAGAAGCGGTTCGAGGCGATTTTGCAGCATGCGCAGAAGCCGAGCGGCCGGGAGAACTACCCCGACAAGCTCCTCGTGGACAACCCCGTAGCGCTGCTCCGAATCGGGAAGGCCGCCGGGAGCGACCTTTGCCTAGCCACGGTGCTGAAGCCTTTTTTGGAAAAAAGAAAAGTGCAGCTCGTGCTGCTGGCCACGCCCGAAGAATGGAAAATCGTGCAGGAAGCCGACCGCAGCTTCGCCGACCTCTTCCAGGTGCTGCGGGTGCCAGAACCTGACGTGGCCACTGCCATGAAAATCGTGCTGAAAAACCGCAACCTGCTGGAGCTGCAAACGGGCTGCTCCATCACGGTGCCAGCCATCAGCCAGCTCTTCACCATCCAGCGCAACTACCTGAAAAACAAGGCATTGCCCGGTTCGGTGATGCGATTGCTGACGCAATTGACCACGAAATACAGCCGCACGGTCATAGATGCCCAGCAGGTTCGGGAGGAGTTCAAGTCGTTCAGTGGGATGCAGGAGCAGATTTTCGAGGAGCAATCGCCCATTGAGCACAACGAGCTTCGGCAGCTGCTGGAGCAAGAGCTGGTGGGGCAGCCCGGTGCAGTTTCGGCACTCTCCGGTGCCATCCACCTCGTGAAGGCCCGCCTCACCGACCGCAACCGTCCCCTTGCGTCCTTTCTTTTCATCGGCCCCACTGGCGTTGGAAAAACACATGCGGCCAAGCTACTGAGCAAGACCATCCTCGGCTCCGACACCAAGCTGATGCGCTTCGACATGAACGAGTACATTGATGGCGGGGCGCTCCACCGGCTCATCGGCGACTTCCAAAACCCAGAGGGCCAGCTCACGGGCAAAGTGCGCTACCAGCCTTTCGGCGTGGTGCTTTTGGACGAAATCGAGAAGGCACACCCCAGCATCCACGACCTGCTGCTGCAAGTGCTCGACGATGCCCGCCTCACCGACAGCTTGGGCCGTACCGTGGATTTCTCGAACACCATCATCGTGATGACCTCCAACCTCGGCGCACGGGAGGCCGCTTCGCAAATCGGCTACGCCTCCGAAACCCGGGACGAGGGCGCCGTGTACCGCAAGGCCGTGGAGCAGGCGTTCCGGCCAGAGCTGGTCAACCGCATCGAGCAGATGGTGGTCTTCAACCCGTTGACTTTCAACGAGATACAAAAAATTGCGCAGCTGCAAATCAGGGAACTGCTGCAGCGTGACGGCTTCGTGCGCCGCACCACCATCGTCAACGTATCGGCGGAGGCGCTGGATTGGGTAGCACGGCGTGGCTTCGATGCCCGCATGGGTGGCCGGGCCTTGAAGCGGCAAATCGAGCGGGACTTGACCCTGCTGTCAGCCGAGCAATTGATAAAAACCACGTCCGATACGCCCGTCATCTTGGACATTTTGCTGGAAGACGAGCGGCTGTCACCACGGATTACGCCGATTGAGTTCGTGCAGCCACTCGAAGGCAACTGGCTCCCCGAAATACCGGAGGACAGCAACGCCGTTCGTTTTTTCGGCAAGCTGCTGCACCGATTGGAGCTGGTTGAGCGTGAAATTTCGGGTTTTGAACGGCGCCAAGAACGCCAAGGCCGCCTCTACAATGTGGCCGGGCAAGATGCCGACTGGAAGCATTACGATTTCAAAAACAAAGTGGCCGTGCTGAAAGAGCGCTTGCAGTTCAAGTCCCTGCAACTACGGGAGCGCACGAATGCGATGCGCCCTGCCCTGCCCTTCCGGCTGAAGCGGGTACATTTGAGCTACCTGGAACCCGGCACCGACAAGGCCAGGAAAGAGGTCATCCGAGACAAGCACTTTCAGGAGGAGGGCATGAAAACGCTGCGGGAGGAGTACCGCCACTTGAGTCCGCAGTTCGATAGTTTTCAGACGGACTACCTTGTGAGTTATTTCGATTTGACTTTTTTGGAGCAAATGCTCGTGGATTTTTTGGTGCAAAAATCGGAGCGGGTATGCTTGCGGTTCGAGTCCTGCGTCACCCATGCCGGGGCTGCTGAAATCGAGTTTTTGGTGAACCAGTACAGCCTGCTGCTCACATCGATGGATATTTCGCACAGCATACAAGCCGACCTGCGTGGGGTCGTGGCCGAGGAGCACGGCCTGGGCAAAATGCTGAAAGGCGAGGCAGGTTTGCACTTGTTTTACCAACATGGTGGCAATCCTTTGCCCATCAAGATTTCATTGGAAGTGGATGGGACCGAGCAACCTGCCCCACC
>JALOMF010000103.1 GCA_025455635.1 Saprospiraceae bacterium
CTGTCTTCCCTATCGGGACCACCCAAGTAACTTGGTACACCGGCGATGGAGGCGGCAATACCACATTCTGCGACTTCACAGTGACCTTGGCCAGCGATTACAATGTCAGCACTTCGTCCACCATGCCTAGCTGCAATGGCGACAACAACGGCACGGCCACGGCTACTGGCGCTGGTGGCACGGCTCCCTACACCTACGAATGGGACGACCCCGCCGAACAAGTCACCTCGACGGCTACTGGCCTTGAAGCTGATACCTACCGCGTAACGGTCACGGATGCCGCTGGCTGCGTGGCCGTGGAAACGGTGGTCGTATCGGAGCCAGCTCCCATCACCATCACCGTGGACAGCATGGGCGACCAAGGCACCCAGTTAGGGTACATCAGTGTCAGTGTGGCAGGCGGCACGGGTGGCTTTGGCTACGAATGGCTGTACAATGGCGAGTTTTTCTCCAGCGATGAAGATATTGACGGCCTCAGCGTGGGTACTTACACCTTGTTGGTGACTGACCAAACGGGATGCATTGCGGAGCAGGAAATAGTTGTATCAGTTGTGGACACAAGGCAGGAAGAAGCCCTTAGCCGAAGCATAAAATTGGCCCCAAACCCGAGTTCGGGCAAGGTGTTCGTAAGCTTTGAACTGGAGACTGAAACCGCTGTCAGTTTTCAAGTTTTCGACCTTGCGGGCAAGGCAGCGACCCCGCTGGTTAACCTGAGGGATGCTTCTGCCACGCTTGAGCTTGACCTGACCGGTACTCCGAGCGGAGTTTACCTGCTGCGAGCCATCATTGGTGAGTCGGTGGTGTTGAAAAGGCTGGTGATTGGGGACTAGGCAAATGCCAGCACTTAGGCCAAAAAAGGGGAAATTGGAGGAATTTATCAGCCGAAAGCCGATAGTTGCCCTCCGGTTTCCCCTTTTTTTATTTAGGCACTGCGTTGTACCCGCCTACGAGGTTGGTGAGCTTGGCAAAGCCCATTTCGTGCATTTTCCGGCAGGCATTGGCGCTCCTGACGCCGCTCCTGCAATAAACGTAGTAGCGTTTTTCCTTGTCTAGCTTGGCAATTTCTGAAACAAAACCTGGGTGCTGAAAATCAATGTTCGTCGCACTTGGTAGCGCTCCGGCAGCTACCTCGGCAGGGGTGCGCACGTCGAGCAACACAGCGTCAGGGCTTGATTTTACTTGGCTTAAAAATGCAGCTACGTCGAGGTTCTCGAACATGTCTTTTCTGAAAATTGACTTTAGGAACTGGAGCATTTTATGGCGTTTTTGAAAAAAATAATTCCGAAAATAGGTATCGGTCGAAGCCATTTCAGCATTGTAGCAACAAAAAAGGGTAGCCGAAGCTACCCTGAATAACCCTAAAAAACCAAATGAAAACAATTTATCTTTAGAGGCTATGCCTCAGCTATAGTTAAATTAACGGAGGGCAAAGTTCTACAAAAAAAGGAACTCTCACAACTGAAATAAATGATTGCAGTGACAAACAACTATTCTTGGTGTACGAAACACACTTTTTTAGGCATTTACCGCTTTAGCCTGTTGTCGCTTTAAGGCATTCGGACATACGTAATCAGTTGTTTCGAACTTGCCCGACTCAAGAATGGCCTTGAACCCGCCCTTTACGTCCACGATGTTTTCAAAACCCCTAGATTTCAAGATGGATGCCGCAATCATCGAACGATAGCCGCCAGCGCAATGCACGAAGTACCGTTTCCGACGGTCGAGGTCGCCCATGTACTCATTGATGAAATCAAGCGGCACACTTTCCACGTCCTTGATGTGTTCGGCAGCAAACTCGCTTGGCTTGCGAACGTCTAAAACATTGTCCGGGCCATATTGTTCAAGCAAAATTTTCAGTTCGTCGGCAGAGACCGACTCAATCATGTCCACCTCCATGCCTGCATCCTTCCAAGCATCAATGCCACCCTCCAAGTATCCAATCACGTTGTCGAAACCGACCCTGCTGAGGCGGGTGATGGCCTCTTCGGCTTGGCCATCGGGCACGATGAGCGCCAGCGGCTGGTTCACGTCGGCCACCAGTGCGCCGACCCACGGAGCAAACTGGCCGCCGAGGCCGATGAAAATGGAATTGGGGATGAATCCCTGGTAAAACTCGCCCTCGGTGCGCACGTCGAGCATCAGCGCCCCGGTGGCGTTCACGGCCTCCTCAAAAGCCCTCGGCGACAGCGCCTGTGCACTGCGCTCCATGACTTCGTCAAAGCTGGAATAGCCCTCTTTGTTCAGGCGCACGTTTTCGGGGAAATATTTTGGCGGGGCCATCAGGCCGTCCGTCACTTCGTAGATGAACTCGGCCTTGGTCATGTCGCTTCGCAATGCGTAGTTCGTGGCCTTCTGTGCCCCGATGGTCGAGACGGTCTCTTTCGACATGTTTTTGCCGCAGGCCGAGCCAGCCCCATGCGCCGGATATACCGTCACTTCGTCGGGCAGGGTCATCAGTTTATTGCGCAAGCTGTCGTAAAGATGGCCAGCGAGGTCGGCCATGGTGAGGTCCGATTTTTGTGCCAAATCGGGGCGGCCCACATCGCCGATGAACAGCGTGTCGCCCGTAAACACGGCATGCTCTGTGCCGTTTTCGTCCAACAAAAGATAGCAGGTGCTTTCCATGGTGTGGCCGGGCGTGTGCAGCACTTTGATGGTGATATTGCCCACTTTCAGCACCTCGCCGTCGGTGGCGATATGCGCCTCGAAGCCTGTTTTGGCATTGGGGCCATAGACGATGGCAGCGCCAGTTTTTTTGGCAAGGTCGAGGTGGCCGGAGACGAAATCGGCGTGGAAGTGGGTTTCCAGCACGTACTTGATGGTAGCGCCGTCCTGCACTGCCCGGTCGAGGTAGGGCTGCACCTCCCGCAGTGGGTCAATCACGGCAGCTTCGCCGTTGCTTTCGATGTAGTAGGCACCTTGTGCAAGGCAGCCGGTATAGATTTGCTCAATCTTCATGTTTACCAATTTTTACGATTAAATAAGATGGTGCAAAGGTGACAAAAATCATCGCCACGGGTCAGCGACAAATGTCACAATGGTCGCAAACGGGCATTCTCATTTCAACATCAATTCTATGCGGTTCCGGTGGGTCTTGATTTTGTCCATGCCTTCCAGTTTTTTGAGCAAACGGGTGACGACCTCCCTCGAAGTGTTCAGTTCGTCGGCCAGTTCTTGGTGGGTGGCATAGACGTAGCGTTTTTCCTGAAGGGCTGCTTTTTTCTTCAGCAGCCGCCAGATGCGCTCGTCCATTTTCTGAAAGGCGAGGCTGTCCACGGCCTCCAGCAGGTCTTCGAAGCGGCGCTGATAGGCTTGGAACACGAAGGTCTTCCACGATGGGAAGATGCTCATCCAGTAGTCCAGTTTCTCCACCGGCACTAAGATTAGTTCAGTGGGGTCTTCGGCCACAGCCCGCACGGAACTGGGCCGGTTGGCGGTGCAGCAGGTGAGCGACATGGCGCAGGTATCGCCCTTCGTGAGGAAGTAGAGGAAGGTTTCCTTGCCGCCTTCGTCCTGCCGCATGATGCGCAAGCTACCTGACAGGATGATGGGGATGGAGCGCACGGGCATGCCCGGCCGCATGAGTTCTGCGCCCATTTCCAGTTTTTTCAGCACGCCCACTTTTTCGATTTCCTCGACCAGCTTTGGCTCAAAATGCAGTGATTGGATGTTCGTTGTCATCTCAGGTTTGGTTGTTTTTGCGAAGCAAAAATAATTCAGTTCGGCAGTTTGTCCCGCAGTTTGCCATAGACCCAAGTGCCTGCAATGGCGCTCAAAATCGTGACGGCAACCACCGTGGCACCCGTGCCCAACTGTGCAAACAACGGCCCAGGGCAAGCGCCCGTGATGGCCCAGCCGAGGCCGAAAATCAGGCCGCCTATGACTTGGCCCTTGTTGTATTTTTTATCCTGAAAATCTATCTCCTCGCCACGTATCGTCTTGATTTTCAGCTTTTTAATCAAAAAAACCGAAATAGCGCCCACCACCACCGCCGTGCCGATGACGCCATACATGTGGAACGACTCCAGCCGGAACATTTCCTGGATGCGGAACCATGAAATGACCTCTGATTTCACCAGAACCGCACCGAACAGGATGCCCGCAGCCATGTACTTAAGGTTGTACCAAAGCGGCACTTCCTTCTCACTGGCATTGACGCAGTGCGTGTCAAGCGAGCGCACCTCGAAGTCGCTGTGCTTGTATTCGGGCGAGGTAATTATACGGGGGTTCTTTTCTTTAATCGAGTTGCTCATATCGAGTCAATTTAGAGTTTCAATAAAAATGGAACGATGAGGTTGGCGGAGATGAAGCCGCCCACCATGAAGCTGATGGTGGCCACGAGCGACGGGCCTTGCAGGTTGGCCAAGCCGCTGATGGCATGGCCGCTGGTGCAGCCCCCTGCGTAGCGGGTACCGAAACCAACGAGGAAGCCGCCGACCACAAAGAACACCAACCCCTTGATTGTCAGCAAGTTGTCCCAGTTGAAAAGCTGTGAGGGTATCAGCTCCGTGTGGTCGTCAATACCCACCGCTGCGAGGTCGGCAGCCAAGGCCGGAGCCACTTTCACCTGTGCAGGGTCGTGCAGGTAATGCGCCGCTACAAAGCCGCCGATGATGATGCCTGCGGCAAAAAATAGGTTCCAGACCTCTTTTTTCCATTCATATTTAAAAAAAGGTATGTTGCCGGGGAAACAGGCGGCGCAGATATGCCGCAGGTTGGCCGAAATGCCGAAGTGCTTGTTGCCCAAAATGAGCAAAAGCGGTACCATAAGGCCGATGACGGCTCCCGCCACCGACCAGTGCCAAGGTTGTTTTATTAGTTCTAGCATGGTTGGATTGTTGAAATGGTTGAAATTGTTGAATTAAGGGGCTGGTTGAATTGAGTAAACTGGTTGAATTGGTTGGGGGCCTTGCCCAATTCAACCAATTCCCCAATTTCCCGACTACTTTCCTGTCCAAGCAAGGTAGCCGCCCTTTAGGTTGTAAAGGTGCTTGAAGCCCTGCTTGGCCATGTACTCAGCGGCCTCGCTGCTGCGCCGCCCGCTGCGGCAGTAGAGCAGGTAGGTTTGGGTGGTGTCCAATTTGGCGACCTCTGCCTCGAAAGTAGCTGCCTCGTAGTCTAGCTCGCTTGCACCTTCCATCTTGCCCTCGGCGGTTTCCTCCGGGGTGCGCATGTCAATCAGTACGATACCCGGCTCGGCCATTTTTGCCTTGAAGGCGGGCACGTCCAGGTCGGTATAGCCCTTGTCCTGCGCCACCGAGCTGCAAGAGGACAGGCTTAAAAATGAGACCATTGCAAGGAAAAATAAGTTTTTCATATCGAATCATTGAAAGTTGAACCATTAAAAAATTGCGTTCAAGCCAAGCCCCAGCCAGTTGCCCCGCCGGATGGGGCCTACGCCAGGTTGGTTGAAAAAAGCATTGACCTGCGAACCGTCACCAGCAGCGCCAGCGTCGCCGTTGCGCCAAGTGTAATGCAGTGCCAGCTTCAGGTTTTTGCCGTCAAGGTACCAATTTACGCCAGCATCGAAGGTCGTTTCTTCGCCTGCCGACATCTTCAGGGCGGCTGCGTTGGCCTGCTCCTTGGCGTCCTTGCCGCCCTTGAATTTCATCACCATGAAAACAGGCTCCAGCACGAATTTGCCCGTTGGCACATTCAGGCCGAGGCGCAAATGGCCAGTGCCATCTTCTGCGGTGAAGCTGCCGAGGCTGTCCCGGCCTTCCCGCTCCAAGAACATCCATTCGCCGTCGAAGTTGAGCGGCCCCCAGTTGAGTAGCAGGCCGGGGCCGTAGGCAGCGGTGGACTGAAACTGCTCGGTTTCGCCCTGTCGGGCAAGGTTGAAGTCGAGCGAGATGCCTTTTCTATTGTTGAAAAAATTGATGTCGTAAGCGATGGCGTATTTTTGGAACTCTGGGTCGCCGATGGAGAGCGAAGCCCGTCCCGCCAACAGCGGTGCGTATTTTTTTCCAGCCGAACCGCCTGATAGTGAGGCGGTTACGGGATTGAAAACGCCGAGGTTGTAATTCAGCGACAGTTTGTTTTTCGTCAGCACGCCGCCGAGGTTCAGGCCTGCCGCACGGCCCAGGCCCGTGCCCACGAGGTGGTTGCGCAGGTAGTTTTGCGACATTGATTTCTCGAAGCTGTTGGTAGCCCAAGCGCCAGTGATGCTCTCCCGCTGCACCTGTGGCCGGAACCAGCCACCCACGAGGTTCAGCGCCTCCGTTTTACCAATCCGCCATTGCACGAAGGCATCCAAGATGCCCACGGAAGGGTCGGCCTTGTTGAAAGCGCCGACGCCGCTTGAAAGTATGTCACGTCCCGTTTGGTCGTACATGAGCACCGCATTGTATCGCAGGCCGCTGTAAGGCTCGCCGCTGAAGGCCACCCTCGCCCGCCGCAGCGAGACGTTGAAGCGGTCGTCAACGGCCTCGTACTGTTTGGAGGTCGTATTGTACACCTCCATGCCCGTCGAGTGGATGGCCCAAAGCTGCACGAAAGCCTTTACTTCGGGCAAATACTTGCTGTTTTTTGGGAGCCAACGCTGAACAGGTGCCGGGTTGGTGGCATCGGTTTGCGCCATTAAGCCATTGGCCGTCAGTAGCCAACAGCAGGTGAGTATTCCGAGTAAAAGGGTATGCTTTTTCATTGCGGGGCAAAGGTCGCAGGAAGTGGGGAAATGCCGAGTGATGATTGTCACGAAGGGGATTCCTTTCGGATTATTGATTAATGCTCATTTTACATGTTATTGTCTTTGTGGAAAAATGGTATTTTTGTAAAAAATGCACCTATGCCCACAGCTATGTTGTCGCATAGAATAGAAGCGACTTCCGAAGAATTGGCGCTCAATTGTGAGGCCATCTAACTGCTCTGGGTGTCCATAATTTTCAGGATGTGAGAAAACTCAACCTTGACGAGCTTAAAAGCGGGATGCCCGGCCTATCAGAGGCTGTAGGTTGCTTTATTCTCGAAGTGGCAATAGTTTGCCTAACGGTAAACGGGCATGAACCCGGGGTGAAATTGAAGGTTTCGGGGAAATATTCGGAGACGTTTGAGGTCGTTTGGAGCGACAGGTTGGACGAGCAGACGCTACGTAGCTGGAAGGACATGAACGGGGCCACCGAGTACGGTGCCACGGCACTTGCACTTTTGCTGGTGGCCATATTGACCGAGTTTGCAGCATTCGCCAGGGCACCACAAATGAGTTCGGCAGATTATGTGCTGGTGAAAAAAGCCGCCAATGATGGCATTCCAGCAGCATACCTTGAAGTGTCAGGTATTTTGAAAGAGGCTCAAGGAAACACCCTGCAAATGCGTTTATCCGAGAAAAAACGACGACAAAAAGAATTGCGGGATGAAAACTTTCCAGTTCTCATCGTAATTGCCGAATTTAGTGTTCCAAAAGCAATAATCGCTAAATCATGAATACTGCCCAGTTTCTACACGATGCGGCCATGGAGTTTTACGACCTCGCCCGGATAGCCAAGGCTAAGGGTAAATCTGATGTTTATGACGACTACCTTCGCAAAGCCTATGCACTGGATAAGGAAGCTGCTTTGAAAAAACAGTCGGATTCGGAGGACGTGTTTTGGAAGCACGTCTATGCCCGAAGTGCAGGCTGGCTGGCGTTTCAGCTTGGCAACTTTGAGGAGGCTCGCCTTTTGGCGGCCATCGGGCTTGCTGGTAAGCCGCCTGCCCACGAAAAAACACAATTGCTAGAATTGGTGAAAATGTTGCCAGAGAATCCAAACACAAAGGCGGCTGATATGCTTACCGACTCCGTATTCATTTCTGGCATACTTGCGTCAGCTAACCTGGATGAGGGAGAGATAAAAATCAGGGAAAACGGAAAGAAAAAGTACCGCACCATCACCGTGCCAAAGGATTTCATCCAAAATATCGGCCGGTTTTATTTGGGTGAAATGGTCGAGATTGAGGCCAGCCCACTGGAAAACAACCAAAACACTCTGCGGCAAATCAGGCGGGCAGCCTGATGAAATAATCTTGATATTTTTGCGGCTTACCAGTGACCAGTTGGCAGTTCGACCCCGACCTCGGTCGGGGTAGTGGGCAGTCTAAGGCTGCTACCACGGCACTGACTGCCAACTGTCGAACCGCCAACTGAAATGCTCGACACCGCCATTGAATACCTCCGGGGCGTCGGTACCGTGAAGGCCGACATGCTCAAAAAAGAACTCGCCATCCACACCTTCGGCGACCTGCTTTTTGCGTTCCCGTACCGCTACGTGGACAAGACCAAGTTCCACAAAATCAATGAGTTAAGTGAAGAAAGCGGCGAGGTGCAGTTGAAAGGCATCCTCCGCAAACTGGACATCCTCGGCGAGGGCGGCAAGCGGCGGCTCGTCGGGCGGCTGCGGGACGAGACGGGCGTGGTGGAACTCGTCTGGTTCCAAGGCATTTATTGGTTGGAAAAAAACCTGAAAGTCGGTTCGCCGTATGTCGCCTTCGGCAAAATCAACAGCTTTAACGGTTTCATCAACATCACCCACCCTGAACTGGAGGAGGTGAGCGAGGAGAATTTGGAAGCTGCCCGCACCTTCGCCCCCGTTTATCGCAGCACCGACAAACTGAACGCCAAGGGCCTGGAAGCCAAGGGCCGCCGTCGGCTCACCGAGGCGCTGTTCGAAAAGCTGACCCCCAAAGATTTACCGGAAAACCTGCCCGATTACCTCCTCCAAAAAATGCACCTGCCCAGCCGCTACGACGCGTTGCGCTGGATACATTTTCCCCCCAGCCAAAAAGAACTGGATGCCGCCACCAACCGCCTGAAATTCGAGGAGCTTTTTTACTTACAAATGCGCCTGTTACAGAGCAAACATCGCCGCAAGACTGCCATCAAGGGCTATGTCTTCGGCAAGGTCGGCGAGCATTTCAACCAATTTTACAAGGAAAAACTGCCGTTCGAGCTTACGGGCGCACAGAAGCGGGTCATCAAGGAAATCCGGGCCGACCTCGGTGCCGGGGTGCAGATGAACCGCCTCGTGCAGGGCGACGTGGGCAGCGGGAAGACCGTCGTGGCGCTGCTCTCCATGCTCCTGGCGCTGGACAACGGCTACCAAGCCTGCCTCATGGCCCCCACTGAAATCCTTGCGCAGCAGCACCTCATCGGCATCAGCCAAATGGTGGAGGGGCTGGGTATCCGGGTGGACTACCTCAGCGGGAGCATCAAGGGCAAGAAACGGGAAAAGATACTCGCCGATTTGCGAAGCGGCGACATCCACATCCTAATCGGCACCCACGCCCTTATCGAGGACTGGGTGGAGTTCCAAAACCTTGGCCTCGCCATCACCGACGAGCAGCACCGCTTCGGCGTGGCACAACGGGCTTCCCTTTGGAAAAAAAGCAAGCCGCTTCCCCCGCACGTGCTCGTGATGACGGCCACGCCCATCCCCCGCACCCTCGCTATGACGCTCTACGGCGACCTCGACGTTTCGGTGATTGACGAACTGCCGCCGGGCCGCAAGCCCATCACCACCTCGCACCGCACCGAGAACCACCGGATGCGGGTCTTCGGCTTTATGAAAGAGGAGATTGCGAAGGGCCGCCAGATTTACGTCGTGTTCCCGCTCATCGAGGAGAGCGAAAAGATGGACCTGAAAAACCTGATGGAAGGCTACGAGGTGCTGAGCCGGGAATTCCCCATCGAGCAGTACCAAATCAGCATCGTACACGGCAAAATGAAGCCCGCCGACAAGGATTTCGAGATGCAGCGCTTCGTGCGGGGCGAGACGCAAATCATGATTGCGACCACCGTCATCGAAGTGGGGGTGAACGTGCCGAACGCCAGCGTAATGGTCATCGAGAACACCGACCGCTTCGGCCTCTCGCAACTGCACCAGCTACGGGGCCGGGTGGGCCGTGGCGCCGACCAAAGCTACTGCATCCTCATGACCGATTTCAAACTGAGCACCGACGCCCGTGAGCGCATCGCCACGATGGTGCGCACCACCGACGGCTTCGAAATCGCCGAAGCCGACCTGCGCCTGCGTGGCCCCGGCAATATCGAGGGCACCCAACAGAGCGGCCTGCTCAACCTGCACATCGCCGACCTGGGGCGGGACGGGGCCATTCTGAAAACGGCCCGTGAGATTGCGATGCGGATTTTGGAAAAGGACCCGGAACTGCAGCACCCGCTGAATGTGATGATGCGGGAGCAG
>JALOMF010000104.1 GCA_025455635.1 Saprospiraceae bacterium
ATTCTGAGTGGTTGTGAGAAATGACGGCGAGATTGGAATATTGGCCTTCGGCAATATCTTCTGGAAGTTCGATGTTGAGTTGTCCTGGCTGGATTTTCTTGTCTGACATTTTTTTAATTTTTACGGTTTATGTCCAATTGAATTTTTAGGCAAACTGCATTTTTGCCAACGGTGCAAATATTAGGAACGTTTTCCAAAGGGCAATGGTTTCAGTGCCTTTCTCTTATCACAATATCCAATTAGAAAAAATACAACATGGAAAATCAATGGGACAAGTTTTTTGACGAAAACAAAAAGGTCTGGAACGACCGGGTGGACACACACCTCAAATCTGACTTCTACGACCATGCTAATTTCATGGCTGGGAAAAGCTCCTTAACGGAAATAGAAGCCAATGCCCTTGGAGATGTAAACGGTAAAACCCTGCTGCACCTGCAATGCCATTTCGGGCAGGATTCCATTTCATGGGCAAGGCAAGGGGCGAAAGTCACTGGCATTGACTTCTCTGAAAAAGCCATTGAAACTGCCCGGAATGTAAACCAAGAACTTGGGCTTGACGTGGAGTTTGTCCATTCCAATGTCTATGATTTGATGGATAATTTGACGGGCCAATTCGACATCGTTTTCTGCACCTACGGTGGCATTCCTTGGCTGCCGGATTTGAATAAATGGGCTGAAATTGTCGGTCACTTCCTCAAGCCCGGCGGCGTTTTTTACCTCGCTGAATTTCATCCCACCTTGTTTATGTTCAATTTTGAAAACTACAAGGTCGAGTACGGTTATTTCACCGAGGAAAAACCTTATTCAGAGGAAATAAGCGGCACCTACGCCGACCACAAAGCGAACGTGCAAGGCGTGGAGAATTTTTGGAACCACAGCATTTCGGAAGTCATCATGCCGTTGGTTGGCCAGGGCTTGCAAGTGCTGGAATTTCAGGAGTATGATTTTTCGCCCTACAACTGCTTCCCAAACATGGTGGAACGGGAGCCACGTCGTTTTTGTTGGGGCAATTTCGGGGTTCGCTTCCCCCATATTTTCAGCTTGAAAATGCAAAAAAAAGGCTCGACTACATAAGCTAAACCACTTCCGCAAAGCGGTCATCAATGAATGGCGTTTTTCAAAATTATATTGAAAAACGCCATTTTCACTATCTTCGCACCCGAACCTGTGTTCGCCAAGTACCCGCAACCACCAACGGAATAATGCCAAAATTTCACAGCCTTAAAGTCCGGGAAATCCGGCGGGAGACCCCTGATTGCGTCTCCATCGAATTTGAAGTGCCAGCTGACATCAAGGAAGAATACAAGTTCCTGCCAGGCCAGCATTTGACCTTGAAAACCCAGCTTGACGGCGCCGAGCTTCGCCGTTCGTATTCCATTTGCAGCAGCCCCAACGATGCCAAACTCCGGGTGGCCATCAAGTCGGTGGAGGGGGGCCAGTTTTCGAACTTTGCCAACCAGGTTTTGCAGAAAGGCGATACCCTCGACGTGATGACGCCAATGGGCAATTTTTGCATCGAGACCGAGCCGGGCGCAAGCCGAAGCTATGTCGCTTTTGCCGCCGGGAGCGGCATCACGCCAGTCATGTCCATGCTGAAAACAGTGCTGGCAACAGAGCCTGATAGCTTTTTCACCTTATTTTACGGCAATCGCAACACCGAGTCCGTCATTTTTCTCGAAGAAATCGAAGCCTTGAAAAATGAGCACATGACCCGCCTGAGCGTCCATTATGTTTTGAGCCAAGAAGACCCCGGCATGGACCTGTTCCACGGCAGGATTGACACTGAGAAATGCCTGAAATATTGCACCAAACTCCTTGATGCCCAATCGGTGGATGCCTTCTACATCTGCGGGCCTGAGCCGATGATAGCCGATGTGCAAGCTACGCTTTTGGGCCTAGGCATTGATGAAAAACGCATCCATTTCGAGCTGTTCACCACGCCCGGCGCTACCGCTGGAGCTGTTTCACAAAAAAAATGGACTTCGCAAAACAGCGTTTCCTCTTCGGCCATCACCATCACACTTGACGGCAAGACCTTTACCTACCAACACAACCAAGTCTCGGAAACCGTGCTGGATGCTGCATCCCGCATTGCCCCTGACCTGCCTTATGCCTGTAAGGGTGGCGTCTGCTGCACCTGCAAGGCCAAGCTGCTGGAAGGCGAGGTGGAAATGGAGGTTTGCTACGGCCTGGAAAAAGAAGAAGTGGCAGCGGGATATGTGCTAACTTGCCAAGCACACCCCAAAACCAGCAAGGTCGTACTCAGTTTTGATGAATAAAAATTAATGGCAGTTTCACCCACCAAAAAGCGGATACTGGACGAGGCGTCCAAGCTGTTTCAAGAAAACGGCTACCTCGCTGCGTCCATGCGTGACCTTGCAAAGCGGGTAGGCTTGCAGGTGTCCAGCCTGTACTCGCATGTCGGGAGCAAGGAGGAATTGCTGCAAAAAATCTGTTTCGACAGCGCACGGGTGTATTTGGAGGGCATGAAAACCATCGAAGAAACTGACGCCAGCCCTTCGGAAAAAGTGCGCCAACTCATTGCGCTGCACATCCAAATCGCCACAACAGATGTCACATCCATGACCATTTTCAGCGATGAATGGCGGCATTTGAGCGAGCCGTACCTGCAGGAGTTCCGCATCATCCGGCGGGATTACGAGCGGCGTTTCGGGCGGATGCTCCAACAAGGCGTGGATGCGGGCGAGTTCGCCGAAATGAATGTCACCATTTGCCTGCTCACCATATTCACCTCGCTACGTTGGCTGCACCGCTGGTATCCCGAAAAGCGGGGTATTTCGGTGAAAAGCCTGGAAACTGAGATTTTGCGCTTCCTTTTCGAGGGCCTGAAGAAGCATTGAACCAACCCCAACAAGGCCCTGTCATCCGGTTTTCTATTTTTTTGAAAAAATCTTGCGGCACCACTTTCATAGCATTGAAAAACCCTATACATTGCGGCACAAACAATCCGTTGTTTAAAGAAACAACCGCACAAGTACACCAATCTGTTTTGACTCAACATTTCAAAATTGAGGGAGTGATTTGGATTTGCAATTAGGGCGGGCCTCAGCCGTTGACTTGTCCGGCTTTCCAGAACTTGTTCTGGGGACAGGAGGATTACCGAAAACAGTCCGACTACCTTATCCATGTGAAGAAGGGGTCTTAAACGCCTTCGTGCTTGTGTGGTTTTTCTTTTTTACGAACGTCGGCAAGGAGCATTCCTTGCCGACGTTTTATTATTCCCGTGGTCGTGTTTTTTGTGGTGTTTGTGGAACAAATAGCTACCTAATCCCTTTCTTTGACTACATTGTGCCTATTCAGTTTGTGCTTACAAACTCACTTTCCTCCAACCATTTTTAAAACAAACAACAATTATGGAAATACCAATCATGCTTCCAATTCTCGTTTTCTTGGGCTTTTTGTTGGTTACTACCGGACTTTTCACGGTGAAACAGCAAACTGCCGCCATCATTCAACGTTTTGGCAAATTCCACAGCATCCGGCAAGCTGGCCTGCACTTCAAGATTCCCTTCGTTGACACCGTCGCTGGTAAAATCACCATGAAAATCCAGCAGCTCGATGTGCCAGTGGAGACCAAGACGAAAGACGATGTTTTCGTCAGCATCAAAGTCTCCGTGCAGTACCTCATCAAGCCCGATTCTATCTATGATGCCTTTTACAAGCTGCAAAATCCCTACGAGCAGATGTCTTCCTACATCTTCGACGTGGTGCGGGCCGAGGTGCCCAAGATGAAGCTCGACGACGTTTTTGAGCGCAAGGACGACATCGCCGTGGCCATCAAACGGGAACTGGACGAGGCCATGAACGAGTACGGTTACTACATCGTGAAGGCACTGGTGACGGACATTGACCCAGCCGCTGCGGTCAAAGAAGCCATGAACCACATCAATGCTGCCGAACGGAAGAAAACAGCAGCCGAGTACGAAGGCGAAGCGGAAAAAATACGCATCGTGGCCAAGGCGAGGGCGGAGGCCGAGAGCAAGCGCCTGCAAGGCCAAGGTATCGCCGACCAGCGCAGGGAAATCGCTCGTGGCTTGGTGGAAAGCGTGGGAGTGTTGAACAACGTGGGCATCAATTCACAGGAAGCTTCGGCGCTCATCGTCATCACGCAGCACTACGACACGCTGCATTCGGTCGGTGAAAATGCGAACAGCAACCTCATCCTATTGCCGAATGCGCCATCGGCTGCTACCGACATGCTTTCGCAAATGGTAGCGTCATTCGTTGCCACCAATCAAATGTCAGACAAAGCAGCCCAGGACAAAAAGCTCAAGTAATCCGGCTTTACCTAACTGCTTTTTTCACAAAACGGGCTGTCGGTCTCAACTGGCGGCCCGTTTCCATTTCGGAGAATGGGCCATGCTGTTGATTTTTTTTCATGGTGGAAAAAAGGAAGTCCTTTGCCATTTGCCCTAAATGCCCGACCATTGTCAATTAAAAAAACAGCAACATGAAACGGACATACACAATTTTATTATTGCTAATTGGCATTTTGCTTCAAAAATCCGTGGCACAAGACGCCAAAATGAAGGCCCATGTTGATGGTCTGTTGAAGAAAATGACCATCGAAGAGAAAATCGGCCAACTCAATCTCCCCGTCGCTGGCTGGGTACCTACAGGTACCACCGTCTCAAAAGACACCGAGGATAAAATCAAATCTGGCCAAGTCGGCGGCATGTTCGGCTACTACGACCCCGTGCGCATGAAGGCCATCCAAAAGATAGCCGTAGAGCAATCTCGCATGAAAATCCCCTTGTTCTTCGGCCTAGATGTGATTCATGGCCATCGCACGATTTTCCCCATTCCGCTGGGCATGGCGGCCACTTGGGACATGGCTTTGGTTGAAAAATCGGCCCGAATCGCTGCGCAGGAAGCCACTGCCGAGGGGCTGAACTGGACTTTCTCGCCGATGGTGGACATTGCCCGTGACCCACGCTGGGGCCGCATCAGCGAGGGAAATGGCGAAGACCCGTTCCTCGGCTCGGCCATCGCACGGGCGATGGTGAAGGGCTACCAGGGCGACGATTTGACCCAAAACAATACCCTCATGGCCTGCGTGAAACACTACGCCCTCTACGGAGGCGCCGAGGCTGGCCGTGATTACAACACCGTGGACATTGGCCGCAGCTCCATGTTCAACTACTGGCTGCCGCCCTACAAGGCTGCCGTGGAAGCCGGGGCCGGGAGCATCATGACCAGCTTCAACGTGGTGGACGAAGTGCCCGCCACCGCCAACCGCTGGCTGATGACCGATTTGCTCCGCAACCAGTGGGGCTTCAAAGGATTTGTGGTGACGGACTACACGGCCATCAACGAGATGACGGCGCACGGCCTTGGCGACCTACAAGCCGTGAGCGCACTCGCCCTGAAAGCTGGCGTGGACATGGACATGGTGGGCGAGGGTTTTTTGACCACCCTCAAGAAATCTTATGACGAGGGCAAGGTGAAAATGGCAGATATTGACCTTGCTTGCCGCCGCATTTTGGAGGCAAAATGGAAGATGGGCCTGTTCAAAGACCCTTATGCCCGCCTCGACGAAAGCCGCCCAGCCAAGGAAATCATGACGCCCGAAAACCGCAAAGCTTCCCGTGAAATAGCTGCTCGCAGCTTCGTTTTGTTGAAAAATGAGAACCAGATTTTGCCGTTGGCAAAAACGGGCAAAACTGTAGCTTTCATTGGCCCCTTGGCCGACAACCACCGGGACATGCTCGGCACTTGGGTCATCGCTGGCGAATGGGAAAAATCGGTGAGTGTGATGGAGGGCGTGAAAAACGTGGCACCGCAGTTGAACACACTTCATTCAAAAGGTGCCAATATCACCGACGACACGGCTTTCATCCATCGCTTGAACTTTTTCAACCAGCCGATGGTGACGCTCGACCCCATTTCACCTGAAACGATGCTGCGCAATGCCCTCGAAGCCAGTGCAAAAGCCGATATCATCGTGGCCGTGCTGGGCGAGAGCCAAAGCATGAGCGGAGAATCGAGCAGCCGCACCGACATCGGCATACCGGAAAGCCAACGAAAACTTTTGGAAGAACTGGTGAAAACAGGCAAGCCAGTCGTGCTGGTGCTTTTCACCGGAAGGCCGCTCACCTTGGAATGGGAAGACGCCCATTGCGCAGCGATATTAAATGTCTGGGCACCCGGCACTGAGGCTGGCAACGCCATTGCCGATGTGCTTTTCGGCGACGTGAACCCCAGCGGCAAACTGACAGCTACCTTTCCACGAACCGTTGGCCAAATACCGAACTACTACAACCACAAACCGACAGGTCGCCCATACAATGGAAGCTACCAGACCAAGTTCCAATCCAACTACCTCGACAGCCCGAATTACCCGCTGTACCCCTTCGGCTACGGCATTGGCTACTCGCCATTCACTTACGAAGAAATGAAATTGAGCAGTGCTAAAATGTCGGGCAATGGCACCTTGACGGCCAGTGTGAAGGTGAGCAATGTGGGCAAATTTGCTGGGGAAGAAGTCGTTCAGCTGTACCTCAGCGACCCCGTGGCGAGCATCAGCCGACCTGTGCGGGAACTCAAAGGTTTTCAAAAAATCATGCTGCAACCCGGTGAGAGCAAGGTCGTTGAGTTCAAAATCACGCCTGAATTGTTGAAGTTTTACAACTACGAACTGAAATACGATTGGGAACCGGGCGAGTTCAAGATTGGCATTGGCGGCAATGCCAGGGATGTGAAGGAGCAGGTGGTGAATTGGGAGAAATCGGTGAGGCCGTAGTATCTGTGAGGCGACCGGGTAACTTTTTGCTTATCTGGTCGCCACACACAAACATTTTTTTGTGTTTCAATCTTTTTTTCCGCTAAAAGCAAACTTGGAATTGTGGCATAAAAAAGTGAGCTCTTTGTCTCTAACGACATAGCCTAAATTATTTAGAGAATCGCTGTTGCCCAAGATAGCGAACGTTGGGTTTCCCTCCAAAATGACTAATACATTTGGGAAATCCTCAGCTCTTAGTTCAACTAATGAATCAGACAGTTCAACTAGTTCAACTTCATACCCCACTTTTGTGGTATTGTCAGCCCAATTTTGAAGTGTTCCTTGAAAAGTGCCAGTTACTGCTTGAGCTAATGTCACAGGTTGCGAATTTTCATCCTTGCAACCAGCCAATACAGCGAGTAAGATGATTGAATTGACAAGAAACGCTGAAAATAAAGTGTATTTCATTGTGACTAAGATTAGAGATGCGTTGTTGATTGGTGCTTTTACCGCCTAAACCCAGCCTTCGGCGCAGCAGGCATTTTACCGCCAGCAAAGCCCGGCATTTTCGTCATCTGGTGCATCATCTTGCGCATCTGGTCGAACTGCTTGATGAAGAGGTTTATCTGGTTCAAATCCTGCCCGCAGCCCTTTGATATGCGCTTTTTGCGGCTCATGTTCAGCAATTCAGGGTTGCCACGTTCTTGTGGCGTCATGGAGAAAATGATGGCCTCGACCCTGCCCAGTGCCTTGTCGTCAATCTCGACGTCCTTCATGGCCTTGCTCACGCCGGGTATCATGTTGAGGAGCGATTTCATGTCGCCCATTTTTTTGATTTGCTTGATTTGGCTGAGAAAATCATCGAAGTCGAACTTGTTCTTCATGATTTTCTTCTCCAGGCGCTTGGCCTCCACTTCGTCGAACTGCTCCTGCGCCTTTTCCACCAAGCTAACGATGTCGCCCATGCCGAGTATCCGCTGGGCCATCCGCTCCGGGTAGAACACGTCGAGGGTGTCCATCTTCTCGCCCATGCTCACGAACTTGATGGGCTTGCCCACCGTGTATTTGATGGAAAGTGCCGCACCACCACGGGTGTCGCCGTCCATTTTCGTGAGCACCACGCCATCGAAATTGAGGCGGTCGTTGAAGGTCTTGGCGGTGTTCACGGCGTCTTGTCCCGTCATCGAGTCCACCACGAAAAGCGTCTCATTGGGTGAAATGGCTTCTTTTACCTTCGTAATCTCCTGCATCATCTCCTCGTCCACGGCCAAGCGGCCTGCGGTGTCCACGATGACCACATCGAAGCCGTGGGCCTGCGCATGGGCAATTGATTTCAGCGAAATTTCAACCGGGTTTTTATTCTCGATTTCCTTGTAAACTGGCACGCCAATCTGCTCGCCGATGACCGTCAATTGGTCAATGGCCGCTGGGCGGTACACGTCGCAAGCCACGAGCAAGGGCTTTTTATTGCGCTTGGTTTTCAGGTGGTGGGCCAGCTTGCCGCTGAACGTGGTCTTACCCGAACCTTGCAGGCCAGAAATCAGGATGACCGTTGGCGAGCCTTTCAAATTGATGCCCGCCGCTTGGCCGCCCATCAGTTCGGTCAGCTCGTCGCTCACGATTTTCACCATCAACTGGCCGGGGTTCACGGCCTTGAGCACGTTTTCGGTGCCGAGCGCTTTTTCCCTTACTTTTTCCGTAAATTCTTTGGCAATGCTATAATTCACGTCCGCAGCCACCAGTGCCCGGCGCACTTCTTTGATGCTCTCCGCAACGTTGAGTTCGGTCAGTTTGCGCTCACCTGTGAGCGATTTGAAGGCGAGGTCAAGTTTCTCGGATAAATTATCGAACATGGTCAATCAATAGTAAATGGTGATTTAGTAAAGAGTTGGCTGCGCCAAATGTATATGGCAAAGCGGGCGCAAAGATAATTTTTTCATGGAAATGAAACGGCACGAAGCTGATTGTGGGCAAAGAAAGGGCTGCCTTGGGGCGCATCCATTCATTTGCACGAAGTGCCCAATTTTTTTAGCAAGTTTTTATCAAAACCGAGCGGTTCCGCCTTTTTTTCCCCTTCGGGAAACAGCTCCCACAAGGTCATTTCATTCGGGTTGAACTGCACCCAAATCACAGTACTCGCCACATCAATTTGTGCTGCACTGAGCCGATAAAGCCATGCGGTGTCCTTCGCAATGCCAAGGTCTTCCATGCCGAATGGATTTTTGGTGGCATAAAGCGACAAAGCTTCGCCTCGCTGTCGGGCCTCGTTTTGCAGGGCCTTCACCTTAGTATTACTTCCGATGATGGCTTCCACGGCCTCATTGCAGCTACGCATTTGCGCCAGCGCCGATTTAGGGTCGAGCCGAAGTGCGTACACCGAGTCCATGACGAAGCCCTTTTTGCGCACTTCGAGGTTGGGGAAATAAATGTCCCGCACGAATTTCAAGCCTTTGACCTCCAAGAACTTCAAGCTGTCAATCCAGCCCAGTGACTGAAAATAACAGCCCTCCAGGTTCACGTCCACCAGCGAGGCATTTTGGAGTTTCACGCCTTCGAGATTCGTGCCCGAAAAATCGCCTTCCAAGTAAATCTGCCGCAGGTCGCCGTTGCTCATGTTGCCGTCCCGCATCGTGATGTTTTCCATGCGGCTTTCCCGGAGGTTGGCCCCGGCAAGGTTGATACCGTTCATCACGGTGTTTCTAAAAGTGGCATGCTCCAGCCAAGCATTGGAAAGGTCGGCGCCTTCCAGGTCGGCGTAGTTGAAATTGGCGTTGGAAAAAGAGGAGTTGGCCAGCTTGGCCCCACGCAGGTACGCTTCCGAGAAATTGGCTTCTCGTAGGTCGGCATAGTTGAAATTGGCACGGGCGTAAATCTTGTCGTAGGTCGCTTTGTCGAGGTTGCTGTTCACGAGTGAAAACAGCAATTGGCCCCGCTCTGGGCTGAGTTGGCGGGGCGTTAGCGAGTCGTTTTCGAGGTAGCGGTAGGGCCGCATGGACTGGCTAAGCGACACGATTCGCCCAATGAGCGGGTCGCTGAGGCTTCGGTCGGGGTTGCTCCGCAATTCGATGTCGAGCTTGTCCATGATATTGCTCATGAAGAAAATCAAGGAGCTGCGGCGGTTGCCTTCTTCGAGGTTGATTTGCTGGTCGAGGCGCTGGTTTTGGCGGCCCAGCAGCCCGTTCTGGGTGTCCAGCTTGTCGTTTTGGCGACTGAGCATCCAAGTTTGCACGGCCATGATGAGCAGCGGGGCCACCGCTGCGAGTATGGCGAAAGTGCCGATTCTGGTGATGCGGAAGACTACCTGCGCCATGATTTCCGAGAGGGTATCTTTCTCGACTTTGCCGTTGGGAAGTTCATCGAGCAACTGCTTGAAACTGTTCTTCAAGCCCTTGCCCGCCAACAGCCTTGTGGTGGAAGTGGTCACCAATTTGC
>JALOMF010000105.1 GCA_025455635.1 Saprospiraceae bacterium
CCCATGAAATGTGAAGCAGGTGGATATATGGTGGAAATTGAAGATAGAGCTAAAACGGGATGGAAAAATTGATGAAGAGGTAGCCGTTCAGAACGATGACGTCCCAGGCGAGCATCGAGCTGGGCCAATTGAAATAACCCAGTTTTGGAATAAGGTGCCACGCCCTCGCCGGGCCACCCAGGTCCACCGTCACGAAGGCGAGGCACATGATGAGCGCCGCCACCGCCAGCCCCTCGCCAATCAGCACCGCCTGCTTGAAGCCTACGTCGTGCAGCACGTAGGTGGGCAGCACGAGCATAACTGCCGCTGCCGCCACGCCCACCAGAAAGGTAAAATTGGAGATATAAAGCCCCCAACTCACCTTGTCGCTCATGCCGGTGACCACCAGCCCATCCCGCAATTGGATGTAAAATGCGAACGCTCCCAGCAGCATCAGCACGGTGAGCGTGCCCATCCAGATGTGGTAGGTGAGGTTGCCACGGGTGGCGGATTGGAAACTGTCTTTTATGAATTGGATAAAAACTTGCATGTGGTTGTGGTTAGCTGTTAGGCCGTTGGCTTCGCAAAAACAGCTATTCAGCGCCAAAAGCTAAATGCCAGTAGCCAATAGCCAGAAACTCAGTCCATATAATACCAAAACTTCGGCTCCGTGCCTAGGTCTTCCTTCATTCGGAACACCTTTTTATTCGCCAGCACCCACCGGATTTCCGAGTTGGGGTCGAGGAGGTTGCCGAAGGTGCGGGCGCCCGTGGGGCAGGCCTCCACGCAGGCGGGGTTCTTCCCGCTGCGGCTCCGTTGGATGCAAAAAGTGCATTTTTCCATCACGCCCTTGCTCCGCAAACGGTTGCCGAGATAGTGCTGCGTATGGTTCACCTCCTCCTCCGGTACGGTGGGGGTGCTCCAGTTGAAGCGCCGCCCATCGTAGGGGCAGGCCGCCATGCAGTAGCGGCAGCCGATGCACCAATCGTAGTCCACTACCACGATGCCGTCGTCCTCCTTCCACGTTGCGCCCACTGGGCAAACCTTCACGCAGGGCGGGTTTTCGCAATGGTAGCATTGGGTGCCCACGTAGAAATGTCCTTCGGCAGGCACTTCGTGGAAATAGCTGTCGTCCGCACCCTCAAAATTGAGCTGCCCGTTTTTCATCTCATGGATGCGGATGTACTGCATCTCCGAGTCACGGTCCTGGTTGTTTTCCTTCACGCAGGCATTCACGCAGTCCATGTAGCCTTGGCATTTCGAGATGTTGAAGGCATAGCCGTACAGCACGTTCTCCACCGCCCCATCCGTGCCGACGTTGATGGTCTTGCCCGTGTTGATTTCGTAGAGTCGCTCCAGCCGCTCCACTGTTTTCGACTTCTCCCCGTCGGTCATCAGGCGGTAGTTCTTCTTGAAATATTCGTCCCATTTGAGCTGTCCCTCCTCCCGTTTTTCGTCCCCGGCGGTCACGCTGCACGACGACTGCACCATGCCAGCCCCGGCGAGCAGCCCGGCGGTCATTTGCCGGAAGGCAGCCCGGCGGTCCATTCTTTTGGCAAATTTCGCCTCGTAGCCATCCGGCTCGGCGGTGGTTGCTGCCTGCGGTTTTTTGCAGCCGCAACTGCCGCTCCCGCAGCCATGCCCACCCTCAGCGGACAGTTCCGCTTCGGTGGGTTTTGTTTTTTTGAATAATAGGTCAAAAAGCATAAAACAAGGTTTTACAAGTTAGCATCCAGGCCTCGTTGGAGGTCGAATGTGTTTTCCCCCATCATTTCACCTTCAACATTTCGGTGTTCAACCTCGAAGGCAGCCTTTTTTCAAAGGCAGGTTTGTGGGGGTTATGGCAGCCCGTGCAGGTCTGCGAAACGCGGGGTGGCGCCCAGCCACCTACCTGCTTGCCATGCGCACCGCCCTGCCAGTCCTTGAACTGCGTGGCGTGGCATTGACCGCAGAGCTGGTAGCTGTGGTTGAACTCAATAGGTGACCCGGTCAAGCTATGCAGCAGGTTCATATCGTCAGGAGTGTGGCAGGTAGCGCATTGCATCGTCGTGGCTGGGGCATGCGCCAGTTCAATGTCCCAATGCGATTTTTTGCCGCTCGTGGCGCTGCCCTGCTGTAAGGTTTCCAAAGGTTGCCTGTGGCAGTTCGAGCAGGGGAACATCTTCATTTCACCCAGCCTTGCTGGCACAAGGAACGCCTCCGTGCTGGCAGCCACCCCGCTAATGCGGACGAGCTTGGCGCTGTCCACTTGGTCAAATCGGCTGAAGGCATAGCGCAGGCTGTCGTGGCCGCTGTGCTTTAGCTGTTCGAGCAGGTGCTCGCCATGTCCTTGTTCCTCCTCCTCCCCATGATGGGGGGCACAGTTGCCGCCAGCGAGGGCGGCAATCAGCACCGAGCATCCGATAAGGGTTGATAATTTCATGTAATTTAAAAGTATCATTTTGTTGGAAGTGACACCTTTCCAAAAGTTGTCACCTCAGCTCACCAATTGCTCCCCAATTCGCCGCCGGGTCTTTCAAAAACCTCCGCTTCCTGTTGCGCAGGCACATGGCATTGCCGGCAGTTTACCCGCTCTGGGTGCGTGGTCTTTATGGCGATGGGCGCTGCCGGCCCAGCATGGCAGGACAGGCAGTTCTCCCTGTTTTGCAGTCCGTGCGGAATCACGGGCGGGCTGCCAGGCATGGCGGCTTGACCCAACGGCGGTGCTTGCAGTTTTTCAAAATTGGAACCAGCAAACAAGCCCTCCGTCTTTTTCGGGACGTGGCATTGGCGGCAGTTGAGCCATTCGGGGTGCGGGGTCACAGGGGCGAAGGCGCTGAACTGCTCGGTGTAGCCGCCGTTTTCGTGGCATTGCAGGCAGGTCCTCCCACCGATGCCCTGCTCCGACACCAAGGGGTGCGGGATGAGCGGGGGCGCCCCGTGGTAAGCACGGTTGGCATAGTAAGTGGCAAGATTGCGGCTTCCGCCTTCAGGCATATCCTTGTATTTCAGCGCCATCGCCCAACGGCGGAAAACCCCTGCCTCGGTGGGCAACGCCATGGTCTCGCTGCCGGGCTGCTGCAAGGTCTCAGCTGGACGCTTGCTCTCTTGAAGGGCGGCGAAAAAGATGAACACCGCCGAAGACAATAGCACCCCGCAGATGATGATGATGAAATAGCTTGATTTCTTGTTTGTCATCGCTGAAAAATTTTAGGTCAAGCCTTCTCCACCCGCACCGCACATTTTTTATAGTCTGGTTGCCGGGAAATAGGGCAAAAAGCATCCAGCGTCAGTTCGTTGATGAGCAGCCCTTCGTCGAAGAAGGGTACGAAGACCTGCCCTGGTGTCGGCAAGCCCCGCTCGTTGACGGAGGCGGGCAACACCAAGGAGCCACGACGGCTGGTCAGCTTCACCTTGTCGCCCGTTTTTACCCCAAGCCTGCTGGCGTCGGTGGGGTGCAGTTCGGCGTAGGAGTGTGGCACGGCTTGGTGCAGCACCGATACCCGGCGGGTGAGCGACCCGGTGTGCCAGTGTTCGAGTACCCTTCCCGTGTTCAGCCAGAAGGGGTATTCCTTGTCGGGCGACTCCGGTGGGGCTTCATAGGGTCGTGCCCAAATCCATGCCTTGCCGTCGGGTTTTCCGTAAAAATCAAAGCTGTCGCCCTTGGCTGCGGGGTCGTACTTGACATGGTAGCGCCACTTGGTGCTTTTGCCGTTGACGTAGGGCCATTGCACACCCGGTTCTTTTTTCAGCACCTCGTAAGGGGCAATGCCGTGTTTGTCACCTTCGTGGAACTTGTAGTATTCCTCCCAAATCTTCTCCACGTGATTCTCCTCTGTCCAAGGGAAATATTTTTCGTAGCCCATGCGCCGTGCCACTTCAATCATTTGCCAGGCATCACTTTTGGCCTCGCCCTGTGGTTGCAGCATTTTTTCAAAGTGCTGGGTGCGACGTTCGGAGTTGCCGAACATGCCCTCCCGCTCAATCCACATGGCGGCGGGCAGTACCACGTCCGCTACATCGGTGGTGGGGGTAGGGTAAACATCGGACACAACGACGAAGCGCCCTTCCTTCTTGGCACCGTCCCGGTAGCGTTTCAGCTTGGGCATTGTAACCATCGGGTTGGTGGTCTGTATCCAGATGAACTTGACGTCGCCCCGGTCGAGCGCCCGGAACATTTCCACGGTATGATAGGTGGGTTTCGGTGAAATATTGCCGACAGGCACCCCCCAGATTTTGGCGGCCTTCTCTCGTGCATGCTCATTGTCCACTGTACCGTAGGGCAGGGCGTGGGTCAGTGTGCCGACCTCCCGCACCGTGCCACAGGCACTGGGCTGCCCGGTGAGCGAGAAGGGGCTGTTGCCGGGCGTGGAAATCTTGCCCGTGAGCAGGTGGATATTGTAGATGACGTTGTTCATCCAAGTGCCACGGGTATGCTGGTTCGGGCCCATGCACCACAGCGACATGACCTTTTTGTTGGGGTCGCCGTATAGCGAGGCGAGGTACTTGATGTCCTTGACGGAAACACCGGAGAGTTTCGATACCTTTTCCGGCGTGTAGTCTTCGAGGAAGGCTTTGAACTCCGCCAGCGTCATGTCCTTCGGTTCGTCGGTGAACTTGAAATTGTCCTCCAGCCCATAGCCGATGTTCGTTTTCCCTTTTTTGAAAACACAATGCTTTTGGAGGAAGCCCCGGTTGTGCCAATTGTTTTTCAGTATTTCATGGCAAATGGCATTGGCGACGGCGAGGTCGGTCTGCGGTTTGAACAGGATGGAGCGGTCGCTGGCGGTGCTGCTGCGGGTGGTGCGGGTGGCAAAGTCAATGATGAGCACCCCTTTGCGGCGCAGCCGCTGGTCGAGCATCCGGGAGAAAAGTACGGGGTGCATCTCCGCCATGTTGTTGCCCCAAGTGACGAACACGCCGGCGTGGTCAATATCCTCATAGCAGCCCATCGGCTCGTCCATGCCGAAGCTGGTCATGAACCCGGTGACGGCGCTCGACATGCAGAGGCGGGCGTTGGCTTCGAGGTTGTTGGTGCCGATGACGCCCTTCATCAGCTTGGAGGCCACGTAGCCATCGGGGATGGTCCATTGCCCGGAGCCGTAAATGGCGACGCTGTCCTTGCCGTGCTTGGCGATGGTATCCTTCATCTTGCTGGCGACGAGGTCGAGCGCCTCCTTCATGCTGGCGGGTTCCAGCTTACCGTTGCGGCGGATGAGCGGGCGGGTGAGGCGGTCTTTTCCATAGAGCGCCAGCACGGAGTGGTAGCCTTTCACGCAGCAAAGTCCCTTGTTGACGCTGCTGGCGGGGTCGCCTTTCACGGCAACGGCCTTACCGTTCTGTACCCCGATGAGCAGCCCGCAGCCGACGCCGCAGAAGCGGCATGGCGATTTTTTCCAGGCAATGTTGCCGTCGCCTTGCGGTAAGCCCCTTTCTTGTTCATTTGGGAACACGATGCCGGGGAACATCGTGGCTGCCGCCGCCATGGCCGACAATGCGGCCATTTTTTTGATGAAACTCCGGCGGTCAAGTGTGTTGGTTGACATATTTGCGAGTGATTTTAGTTCAGAAATTGCGACTACCGCCCATCAACTTTTTTCATCCTCAAATGCCGATACGAGCGTGAGGTGGCGGATGTGTTCCAGCCCTTGCAGCCGTTCCAGCAGTACCTCGTCCTCCGCTTGACTGGGCACATCGGTGACGACAACGAGCACGTCCTTGTTTTCCGACGGGATGACCTCGCAGCCGAGGTCGAGCAGCTCAGAGCGCAGGGCTTCCAATTGGTTTTCGTATGCGAGGGCAAGGTAGCTTTTGATGGGCATGTTCTGGTTTTGACTTTTTATAAAAATGTTCAATTCAGACTGAATCTGGATTATTCCTTGGTTTTTGAACTGGAAAACAGCACGGGCTTCAAAGTTACCATCGTCCAAATCCAAGTGTTGAAGGAGTTTCGGTCGCCACCCTTGATGGCTTCGAGGGTGGCCGTGCCAAACATTTGTGAATAGCCGAGGTTCAGGCTCGCCATGCCATCGAAGAATTGGCGGGTGAATACCGCATCGAATTCCGTCCCAAGATATGGTTTCAGTTCCTTTCCTGCGCCATCCAGTACGTCAACCGGGGCGACGAAGCCGTGCAGGTGCAGGTCGAGCTTGCCCGCCTTTCCCAATGGGAAGTTGCTTTTTAGGAAAATATCCACCAGCCCTACCGTCCTGCCATCTTGCTGGTGCGGGTTGCCCACGTAGAAGTAGTCCATGTAGCCGTAAAACTTGTGGTTGGTGCCGTAGAGCGGGTCGAAGGCGGTGTTTTTTGTTTCGCCAACGTCCGTACCGGAAAGGTAGTCCGTGCCGAGGGTCAGGGTTGCCTTGCCGAGTTTGGCGCTGAGGTTGGCGGCGGCGAGCAGGGTGGAAACCTCCTTTTTGGCAGCGTCTTTTCCGGTTTGAAAATACAGCTCGCCGTCAAGGCTAAATGCACCGAATTTCTTCACCCACCGAGTGCCAACCGTTTGCCGGAAGGCGACGGTGGTATCGGCGGCTTGCCGTCCGTCGTTGTGCAGCAGGACGGACAGGCTGCCTTCGGGGAATTGCTTGTTCAACCAAGCGTATTGCATGGTTTTGTAGTTGTTTACGCCTTCGTAGAAGTTGCCCGTGAGTTTGGTCGGCTCGAAGGGAACGTTTTGGTTGTAGGCACCGGCGAGGTGAAGTTTCCAGCCCTTGTCGGGGTGTTCGTATTTCACCAAAAGCGCATCGTGGGTACGGCTCTGCTGCGCCCAACTGAGGTCGCCGAGGAAGCGGGCGCCGTCGTAGTCAATCTCCTGCCGACCAAATTTCGCCGACCAACGCCCGGCGATTACCAGTTCTGCCCAAGCTTCATGGACATTGGTCAGCGCCGGGTCGGCCTTGTAAATCTGGCTGGCATTTCCCCAAATGCGGACATCCTGTAGGTTAATTTGCAGTTTCAGCTTGGAGGCTTGGTATTTCATGTACAGGCGTGAGCGCTGCTCAACGAAGAAGGCCGGGTCGGCATCTTCCGGGAACAGGCTCTTGAAGCCTTGGCGGTACTCGGCACGGGGGCGGATTTCACCCGTAAGCGTCAATTGGCTCCAACTTACCGTGTGCAGCAGCGCCACGAGCAGGCATATAAACAGGTATCTCATTCTTTTGTCTTGTTGTGAGGTGCGTGACAAAGGTCACTTTCGTGGGCAAAAATGGAGGTGGGACGTCTGCCTTCAGGCTGATTTTTGTCAGCGCGTGTTATGATGCTTGTCAGCGAAAAGGATTATCCCTAATTACCGAGATGCTTGGGAGGCTTGAAATAGGAAACGATTGAAAATCGTGTAGGCTATTTCCTGAATCTTCTTTTTACGGAAGTAAGTTTAGCGATACTGAGCCGACCTAAAAAAATGCTAATCATTCATCATGCCCTTCCACCAAACCGCTCCTTCACCCTGTCCACCAAATAATACATCATCGGCACCAAATACACCGTCAATATCAGCGAGGAAAGCAGCCCGCCGATGATGACCCAAGCCAAGCCGTTTTTCCATTCGCTGGCGGTGCCTTTTGCAAGTGCAATCGGCAACATACCGATGGCCATAGCCAAAGTGGTCATCAAAATCGGGCGCATCCGCTCTTTGCCAGCTTGTATCAATGCTGCACGATAATGCAAGCCTTCGGCTTTGAGTTGGTTGGTGAAATCCACAATCAAGATGGCGTTTTTCGTCACCAAGCCCATGAGCATTATCAAACCCAAAAGGGCGAACAGGCTTAAATTATTGAGGGATAGGTTCAGCGCCAAAAACGCACCGATTGCCGCCACGGGTATCGAAAACAGCGCAACAAAAGGATACACAAAACTATCGTACAAAGCGACCATAATCAGGTATATCAATAAAAACGAAATCGCCAGCACGCTCCCCAATGCCCCAAAACTGTCGTTCTGCCGTTTGATGTCGCTTCCCCAAGTCAGGCTCAGGCCTTCGGGCAAAGGGTTTTCTTTGAGGTAAGCCACCACGTCGTCCGCCACCGTACCCGAAGGTCTGCCCAAAGCATCGGCAGTGAGGGTGATAGCGGGCTGTCGGTCTTTGCGTTCCAGAAGTGAGGGCGTGCGGTCTTTTACGACTTTGGCAAATTGAACCACCTGCACGGGCATGCCCATTGGATTTAGGATGTTCAGGCGGCTCACGTCCTCATAATTTTGGCGGTCAAAATCTGCCAGCCATATTCTGATAGGGTACTCTGTGCCGTTCTCCGTGAGGCTGGCATCGTCGTTTCCCGTAAATGCGATTCGGAGGTTTTGCCCAGTGTATGCGGTGTTCAAGCCCAAGCGTTGCATTCGGTCCTTGTCCGGCAAAACCTGGTATTCTGGGCTGCCTTCCTCTACTGACAATTGCACGTTGTCGGCGCCGGGGATGCCTTGTACAACTTCTTTGAGCATCTTGCCAGTCTCCATGACCTGCTTCAAATCGCTTCCGCTCAACGTCATTTCCACAGGTGCAGAACGGGGCACCACGCCCAATGTCGCCATTGAAAAACGGATGTTTGGATATTGTTTTTGCAAGCCATTGCGGAGGCGCAACATGAAGTCTTCCGTCCTCAAATTTTGCAGTTCTTTTTTATCCTTCAATTGTACCGTAAATTCCGTTTTATAGGGCACACCTACGCCCAAACTGCCAATGCCCGTGCTCGGCCCGCCGACATTGCTGAAAAGGGTTTTTACCGCTGCTTGTGCCAAAACATGCTTTTCAACCTCCCTTGAAACGGCATCATTGCGTTGAATGGAAGTGCTTTTGTCAAACTCCAAGGCAAAGCGGAATTTTCCCTGGTCGCCTGTCGAAATCAACTCCTTGCCGATGATGCCCTGTTTCATCACGCCCAGCGTGAGGGCAAAAAGTGCGAGTACGATGCCCGTAAAAACCAATTTATGATTCAGCACCCAATCCAGTTGCCTGCCATACCACTCGATGAAACGGTGCAATATTTTTTCAAAACCAATCAAAAAGCGGTTGAAAAAATTGGTCGGCTGCAAATCCTCTTTTTTGCCGATGCGGGAAGCCAGCCACGGCGTGAGCGTGAAACCGACCAATAAACTGGTCAACGTGGACGTGATGACCACCACCGAAAACTGTTTCAGCATATCCGCCACGAAAACCTGCAAAAACAAAATGGGCAGGAACACCACCACGTCCACCAGCGTGATGGACAATGCCGAAAAGCCGATTTCCATCCGCCCGTCCAAAGCTGCTTTTCGCTTTTCCTTGCCCATGTCCAAGTGCCGTTGGATATTTTCCAAAACCACCACCGCATCGTCCACGAGGATGCCGATAATCAGCGACATGGCCAAAAGCGTCATCAGGTTGAGCGTGTAGCCGAGTATCCACATGACCGCAAAAGCGGTAATCAGCGAGGTTGGAATGGCTACTATGACGATAAATGAATTTCTGAAACTGCGCAAAAACAAGAGCATCACCAAGGACACTAGGATGACTGCCAGCATCAAATCCACCACCACGCTGTCCACGGCGGCAATGGTGTTGTCGGTACTATCGTCGGCTATTGCGAACTTTACCCCATGTTGGACATTTTGCTTTTCTATTTTTTCAAATGCGCTGCGCACCGCTTTCGAGACGTTCACAGCGTTCGCATCCCCTTGTTTTTTTAGCAAAAGCCCGATGCCGTTTTCGCCGTTGAAACGGCTCACCGAAGTAACTTCTCGGATGCCGTCCGCCACGTCCGCCACGTCTTTCAGGTAAATCGGGCTGTTGGGCATGGGCATGGCTACCTGTACGCTGCGCAACTGGTCGAGCGTATTGAATTTGCCGACCAATCGCACGGAATTTGTCTCCTTATCGGTTCGCACGTTCCCTGCGGGCAAGTCCAAACCCGCACGGTTGATGGCATCTACTACCTGCAACAGCGAAACCCGATAGTAATTCAGTTTTTCCTGGTTGATTTTGACCTGTATTTCCCGCTCTTCACCGCCCAAAAGCGTGATTTCCGCCACGCCTTTCAGTTGTTGAATTTGCGGCAAATACTCATCTTTCATTTTTTGATAAAAAACGGGTGCGGGCAAATCGCTCGTGGCACTTACAGACATAATCGGCAAATCATTGGGTGAGACCTTGCTCATCACGGGGCTTAATATATCGGCGGGCAAATCCTTTCGTATATTGTCTATATAACGTTGGGCATCCT
>JALOMF010000106.1 GCA_025455635.1 Saprospiraceae bacterium
AATATCTTTTCACATTTTCAGAAATGGTTGCTTGAGCCACCCCTGATACACGCGCGGTCCGTGTGATCAGCATTTTCAGAACAGAAACGTCCTGTCAAACAGGAACATTCCATTTATCAAACCATTTTGAGCTTGTAAAACGCTGGAGGGCTTGTGGCGGAGCCATAAAAAAAAATTCCTACACCCCAGAAGGGAAAATAAGGTGTAGGAGAATTAAACATACTATGAGAAAACTTAGAAAACAAAGGTAGTTGATTGAGTTATGGAAAAAAAGCTACATTTACGCACTGGTTGATTCTATGAGGGAACGGTAGGAGTTTTTGAGGGAACGGTCGTTTTTTTCTGATTAGCGGAAAAAATATTCTTTATTCTGCTATCTTTGCCCGACCCAATTTGAACGAAAATAATAGGCTGATACAGCACTAAGCATTTTTTTGAGAATCTACACACCACACACAACAGGCCGGCAAGGCACAAAAAAAAATTCCCGCACCCCAGGAGGGACATAAGGTGCAGGAAGATTAAACAAACATACTATGAGAAAACTACTGCAAATATATCTTCGATTTTTATAATATCGAAGTTTTTGCAATAGATTTTCTTAGGATTTCTAGCTTATTTTAATTGGATTTCCATGATGGGTATCAGCATTTCTACCCTCGTGCCAAGTGCCTTGCCGGATTTTTCATCCACCAAATCTATGATTTGCACTACCTCTTGTTCGAGGTTTCTGGCCTGCAGCAGTATTTGCAGCCTTTCTTGCGTGATGCGGGTTCCCATCGACTTGTGGTCTTTGAACTTTGGGTTTTTCATTTGAAGCTCCCTGGCCTTGTTGCGCCCGATACCATCGTCTTCGACCACGCAGAGGATGGTGTTCTCGTCGTGCAACTCGAACAATACCCTGATGGTACCCATTCTCTTTGAACGAATCCCGTGCTCGATGGCATTCTCGACATAGGGCTGAATTATCATGGTAGGCACGCCATAGATGTCTTCCTCGATTTCCTCATCAATTGAAATTTCGTACTTGAGTTTATCCTCAAAGCGGAGGTTCATGTTGATGTCAAGGTAGTTTTTCAGGAATTCTACCTCTTTTTCCAAGGAAATCACTTCCAATTCGGAGTATTCTAGGCTCTGGCGCATGAGGTGCGCAAACTTTGCGAGGTATTTGGCCGCTTGATTGGTGTCGTTGGAGGTGATATAGTTCTGTACGGAATTTAGGGCATTGAAAACAAAATGCGGGTTCATCTGCGCCCTCAAAGCCTTGAGTTGCAACCCTGCGGCTTGGAGCTTGAACATCTCGGCTTCCTTTTCTTTCCGCTCGGCTGCGTAGCGGATTTCCATTTCCCGAATCTGGTTGTCCCGTTGCTCGACCATGAACCGTTCGACTGCTTGGTTGTAGAGCACTTGGTAGTCGTAGGCATTTTTATAGTCAAAATCCTTTGCGTACAGGTCGGCGATGTCCTTCAGGATGCCTGTGGCTTGCCTGTAGTCTTGGCCTTTTTTGGCAAATTCAAGCGCCTTGAAATAGTACTTGAGGGCTTTTTTGGCCTTCTGCTCTTCGTAAATCTTACCCCTCCACCATTCGATATTGGCGAGGTTTTTCTCCTTTCTGTCTTTGAAAAGCGGGTATGCGGTGTTGAAAAGCTCCAACGCTTCGTTGTACTGGCGTTTGTTTAAGTAGCAATAACCAAGGTTTGCGTAAGCCAGTGCCCTGGTTTGCTGATTGAGGTCGTCAACGACCTTGATGGCTTTTTTGAAAAACAGACTGGCATTCTCATAGTCTTGAATCGCCATGTAGCCATTGCCCACATTGAGGTAATGCCAGGACAACCTCGACCTCATCCCCTTTTTCTCACAAAGTTCGACCACGTTCAAATAGGATTGAACGCTTCGTTCCGGCTCGCCCAGCAACCCGTAGATGGAGCCTAACCCGCTTTGTACCAGTGTAAAAAAATGGTAGTCCTTGAGGTCGGCAACCTCCATCAAATGAGGCACCTCCAGCTCGCAGTCCAAGAATGCCTTCAAAGCCTTGGCGTAATTGGAACACTTGAGGTAGAAGAAGCCCTCCCGGCAAATCAGCCTAAAATTGAGCCTGCTGTCAGGGTAGGTTTCAAGGTATTTCGTCGCTTGATTGAGGTAAAACCTAGCCCGGTCAGGCTGGTCAAGGTTCAATAAAGTCCCTGCGTAGTCAATATACGTTTCTGCGAGCTGGTTCACATCGCCCCTTTCACCAAGGATTTCCAGCGCCATACGGAAGTGAATTTCCGAAAGGTTGAAATTGTAGAGCTGGTTCTCCACCAGCGCCATGTTCAGGTTGTAGTTGAGTACGAAGTCGGGCTGGTCGTAGTCACTAAGGATTTGGAAGATTTCGGCAAGGTATTTCTGAGCTTTGGAGATGTCCGTAAACACAAGTTGCGACGCTAGTCTATCCAGCGTGGCCAAGCGTTGAAGACGCTCATCAATGAGGTGCAAGGTTGATTCCAATTTTGAAATATCCTCGTTGGTGTTAGGATAAGTGCTAACAGTTGGCATAGTGTTCCAGTGATGTTCGTGAGTGTGTCTGTAATCAAATTTCAGTGGGGTATATACACGACGAAAGAGGCATCACATGTGCGGTGCAGCCTCTTTCATAGTTTCCCTCAAAAAAACGATTCGACCGTTATTGCGGCAACTCGCTTGAACATGGGCCAGGGCTGAAAAAGCCGGCGAAAAAGCCTCTCTTCTTGTTATCGCCGATTTTCTCATTGCCGCCGAAAAATTCGCCCATTTTCTCTTTTTGCATCTGGTTTATTTCGGCAAGTTCGGACAATGGTTTCTTTTTGTTAGCTTTCTCCATAGCATCGAAATTTTGTTTGACAAAATTGAAATTGAAGTCCATAGTGTCTCTGCTTTTTGCTGACAGTAAAAAGTGTGTGCGTTCTCTGGTTCCAAAGATAGAGACTTTTGGGCTTTCGCAAAACTCACCGTAAAAAATAAATGAAAGATGCCTCCTAAGACGGTGTAGTTTTTCCCAAAATTCCCTCAAAATGAACCTTCGCTCCTCCCACCAACACTGATTCCTGCCTGATATGTGATGTGTAAGTTCTCGATTAAATTGCCTCTTCTAACCTTCTCATTTGCTCCATGAATGCCGGGCGCCTCCTCCTAGACACTTCGATTTTCTTCCCATCGTCCATCACCAAGTAGCCTCCGTCGCCCTTGATGAACTTGCGCATGTAGTTCAGGTTGATGACGTGGCGCTTGTGAACCCTGTAAAAATTGAGCATCAAAAGCAAATCTTCGTAGGCCTTGATGGTCTTTGAAGCGGTGATTCGGTCTCCGTTTATCAAATAGATGTGCGTGTAATTGTCTTCTGCCTCGAACCGAACTATGTCCTTGATGTTGACGAAGTAAATGCCATCCACGGCTGAGATGCTCATCTTCTCGAAGGAGTTCGGGTTCGACAGTGATTTGTTGAACAACTCCAGCCTTTCCTCAATTTTCTCACCGTGCTGCACCCTAATCCTGCTAACGGCCTGTACCAATTCATCTGGATTGATTGGTTTCATGATATAGCCGATGGAGCTGTACTGGCAAGCCCGGATAGCATGTTCATTGAAAGCTGTGATGAAAATCACCTCAAAGTCCACTGGCTTCAACTCGTCCAGAAACTGAAAAATCAGGCCGTCTGGCAAGTTGATGTCAAGAAAGGCAACGTCTGGCTTGAAATCCAAGCTATCGAACAAATCCAGTGCTTCCTCCACGCTAAGGGCATCTCCAACGACCTCAACCTCTGGGCAATGGTTTGCCAACAGGTTCTTGAGGTTGTTCATGCTCTTGATTTCGTCCTCGACGATTAGCGCTTTTATCACGGGATACGTTTTGTTTAATTCAACGGATTGTGCTGGAAATTTCAATACCATTCAGTTCATGATTGATGTTATCCCGGCAAAAATACATCTCCTTCTTTAAAATATAAAGGCAAAACACTATAAAATCCCGATGCAAATCATTGTCTTACGCTTTACAAAAAAACACCTTCCCAACAGTGGCAAGGAGAGGGTCTTACAGAAATGTTTTTTTTGAATGAATCGAATAAAAATGAATCACAGCTCATTTTTTCTTTGAAAGCCTGACCGCTTCCTCGAACGAGATTTTGGGGAAAACATCCAGTTTGCCACCCAACGTAGCGTCAAATATCTGTCGTCCATCCTTTTTATAAAAATAATTGGCCAAGTGATAGGACACCTCGGAGCCGTAAACATCGGCCAATTGCCACTGCTGCCCCTTGAAATAGTCAGGATGGAAGTGGTTCTCGTCGTCGCCCTTGTAAACTTGGGTCTCGTGCGATTGCCCAGACTGCTTGAAACTGTGGTCAACTCCGATTAAGAACACCCTGCTGAAGCCCATGTAGTAGGCAATTTGTAGGGAAACATAAGTGACCGTGTTGCCCTCACAGATTGGTTGCGTGATGTCCTCGTAAAAGCTCCAAAGGTTGAGCGTGTGCAGCCGCTGGATATTGGGTTGCTCGGCCACCACGCCGTTTGCAGCTGTGTAGGATAGGAAAACAGGGCATTTCATCGCCTCAAACTCCCGTGCGCTCTGCTCAATGACGAGCTTGTTCACCGAAACAAGGTAACTGAGGTTGAGGTCCACCTTGTCGAACAAAAGGAAAATCTTGTTCTGGCCAAAGGTGTGCCGCTCCTGCAAGGGCGTCAGGTCCATGTGCTTCAGCGAAGGCCCGTTGCCGATGATGAAGCAGTCTTCGCCCCGGTGCTTGTCCTTGAACTGCCGGAGCTGTGGGGCGAATTTGCGCCGCCAGCGGAAATAATCTTTTGCTTCTTGCAGCTTTTTGCCTACGCCTGCTTTCTCCATCAGGTTAAGCCCGAATAATGTGCCTTGAGGTCTTGCCATGTTCAATTTTGGTTAAAATACTTTTTACAAGTACTTGAATATCAGTTATTTGTCACAAATCTTTTAAAACTGAGCTAATACCGCCATCGAGCAAGAAATTGGCGCCATGCACGAAGCCCGTATTTTGCGAAGCGAGAAAAAGCGCCAGCTTGGCCACGTCGGCAGGATAGCCAATCCGCTGCACCGGGTGGATTTTGCGCAGCTCGTCAATCGCTGTCTCGTCGTCGTTGAAGCCGGCCCGCAGCATGGCTGTTTCGATGGCTGCTGGGCTGATGGAGTTGACCCGAACCTTGCCCGCCAGGTCCACTGCCATTGCTTTTGTCAAGCCCACCAGTGCGCTTTTGGAAGTGGCGTAACTCACGAAACCGGGCTTGGTCAGTTGTTGATGGATGCTGGCGATGTTGATGATGCTACCATTGCTGGCCTCCAATCGGCTCAAAAAAACCTTGCTCAAGAGCATTGGCCCCGTCAAATTGACGTTCAGGGTTTCCTGCCAATCTTCCAGCTTGATGTTTGCGAGGCTGTCCAGTTTTTGAACGGCAGCGTTGTTGATGAGCACATCGAGCCGGGGCATTATCTCATCAAAAATCTGGGTAAACTTGATGCGGTACGCAGCGTCCATCACGAACTTGTGGATGTCAAACCGCAAAAACCGGTCGCAGTGCCCGTTGAAGTCCTCCCGCATGTCAACGCCATAAACATAGAATCCGTTTTCTCGAAATCCCCTGGCAAGGGCAGAGCCGATACCGCCCAACACGCCTGTGATGAACACGTTTTTTTCCATAACAAACAGCTTCTAGCTCAATTTCAAATAATCAAAAAGGTACTTCATGGCCTGTTTACTGGCCCTGCGCACGGCATCAACGGTGTTTGAACCATTGTGCGTGCCGAAAATGCACCGCTCAAAGCCCCGCAACGGCGAATCGAGCGGCAGTGGTTCGGTTTCAAAAACATCCAGCGCAGCCGAATGAACCTTGCCAGTGGCCAAGGCCCGCACCAGCGCCTGTTCGTCAATCACTGGGCCTCTCGACACGTTCACGATGCGCACGCCTTCCTTCATCTTTGCGATGGACGCCTCATTGACCATGTACTTGGTTTGCGGCGTGAGCGAGCAGGTTACCACGACGAAGTCCGCCTCCTCCACCCGGTCAGGGAAGCCGTAGAAACGGTACCGCATCTCGTCCTCATCGGTGCGGCTCGCAAACGGGTCGTACACATTAATATTAATGCCAAAAGCATGGAGCATCCTTGCCGTTGATTTTCCGATGTCGCCAAAACCAATCACCGCTGCGGTTTTGTCCATCAGCGAAATGCCCGCAGGCTTTGGCCACTCCCCTGCCCTCACACCCCGGTCAATCACGAAAGTCTGCCGAGCCAAGCCGATGACGTAATGAACGGCCAAACTGCCGACTTCCTCACCGAACATGAGCGGCGTGTTGGTAACTGGGATTCCGAGGCGCTTGCATGCCTCAAAATCAACATTGTCCACCCCGACGCCCCATTTCACGGCAGCCTTGAGCCGGCCTTGTACACCGGCCTCGAACACTTGCGAGGTGGCAGGGTCGTCGCCGATAATCCAGCCGTCAACACCCGGAAGGATTTCCATCAACGCCGCTTCCGAGAGCGTTTGCACCACATTGGGCGTGACCAACTCAATGCCTTTTGCCTCAAATTCAGGACGAAATTCTTCGATGAGCCGCAACATGGGCGGACAAGTAACAAGGACTTTCAATTGCTTTATTTTTTTAAAATGAAGGGCAAATTTGCTTGAATATTTGTTTTGGTGCTGTGAAAAAAGGCACTACTTCAGCAAAAAACTGGAATTATTGGCCAAAAGGCTAATTTCGCTCCATGATTTTTCAAAGTCAGGCTACACAATTGGCGGAAATAGTACCGTTACCCTTACCGAGGGCTGCTGAAAAAATGGTCGGCTGTTGCTTGCTCGCAATTTTTGACCGGAAAGGCACGTTGATTACAACTGCCAGACTATCAGCGTTTTAGGAACAAAACATACTAGAAGCATTTTTAGCTTCGCAAAAAATATGAAACCTGCGCTTACCCTTATTGGATTGCTGTTCGTGGCAAGGCTCGTGCTTTGCCAAAGTTCTGAGCTGGCACTTGCCAAACGGTACGACGCCATCGCCGACAGCCTCAGCCGCATCCCTGACAACAAGCAGGCCATCCTTGTCCGCAAAAAAGCCTTGAACATCTACCAGAACCACCGTCCTGTGCCGTTTGACAGGCTCACCGCAGAGTTCCGTAGCATTGGCATTTGTTACCGAAGGGAAGGCCGTTTCAGCGAAGGCGAGTTCAACCTGAAACGAGCCGTCGAAATCGCCGAAAAGCACCTCGGCCCCAACCACCCTGAACGGGCCAAGGCGTACAACAGCTACGGTATTTACCTGCTGACCACTGGCAAAAACGAGGAAGCGCTGACCTACCTCAACCATAGCCTGGCCATCAACCAGCGCCTGAAGCTGCCCGATGTGGCCGACAACCACAACAATATCGGTATCATCTACGAAAACATGGGGGACTACGACCAAGCTTTCAACCAATATCGGAAAGCCCTCCAATTCAACCGGGCCAAGCACGGCATGAACCATGTAGCCACGGCCAACAATTTCATCAACCTCGGCACGGCCTGCATCAAGCTCGACCGATACGACGAGGCATTGCTCTACTTCGATACGACGCTGACCATCTACAACAAGGTTTTGCCCAAAAACCACCCCGAATTTGCAGCACTTTACAACAACCTCGGTGCCGTATCGAACACCCGTGGCGACTACCGCAAAGCACTTGAATATTTTGAGCTGGCGCTCAAAAACAACGAGACCAACCTTGGGGAAAACCACCCCGATGTGGCCAATATCTACGCCAACTCCGGCAACCTCCTACTCAATCGGGGCGACGTAAACAAAGCGCTGGCTTTTTACAAAAAAGCATACGACATCCGCCTGAAGTTTTTTGGCAAAAACAACCACCTTGTGGCACGCACCTGCAACTACCTCGGTGATTGCCACCTGCAAAAAAAGGACTTCGACCAAGCCTACGAATGGTACAGCGAGGCAATCCGCACCTACCAGTCGCTGCCCGCTGGCGACCCTGCCGACATTGCAGAGTACAAAAACGACCTCGGCTTCTATTTCGAGGAGTTGGGCAACCACACCGAAGCACTCCGGCTCTACAACGAAGCGCTTGGCGTGGTGCGCAGGCAGCCCGGCAAGCAAGACCTCGACATCGCCAATTCCCTCGATAGGCTCGGCAATGTTTTTTTGGCGAAAAAAAACTACGATTTGGCAAAACAACAGTTCGAGCAAGCCCTGCGCATCAACGTGAAATTGCTGGGCAAAAAGCACCCCGGTGTGGCCCAGATTTATGGAAGGCTGGCGATGGCCAGTGCCAGCGAACGGGATTTGGCCTTGGCCTTCTGCGACAGTGCGATGTTGGCACTCGGCTATGACAAAACAGTGCCCGAAGATTTTGAAAAAGTGAATGCCCCCATTGTTTTACTTGATATTTTTAAAAAAAAGGGAACGCTACTACAGGGTTTTTACGAAAAAGACAAGGGTCGAAACTGGATAAACGAGGCCGACAAGGCTTATTCCCTGGGGATACAGCTCATTGATTTTGTGAAAGTTACGCTCGAAGAACCCGGCTCCCGCCAAGCGCTCCTCGACAATTATTTCTTGATTTATGAAAATGCCATCGCCGTCAAGCACGAACTGAAAAAGCTCAACAACGACGTGAAATACTGGCACCAAGCTTTCGAGATTTCGGAGCGCAGCAACGCCACCCTGCTGCTGGAGGCCCTTCAATCCGTCCACGCTGGCCGATTCGCCGAGATACCGGACAGCCTGCTTGAAATGGAGCGGAAAATGAAGATTGACATCGCTTTTTTGGAGAAACAGGTCTTCGAGGAGCAACTGAACGGCCTGGGTGCCGACCCGAAGAAATTGGCGAAATTGAACAACCAGCTTTTTGCCCTCCAACAGAAAAGCGCCCGGTTCATGGCACAGCTTCGCAACGATTTCCCTCGTTATTTTACCCTAAAATATGCCCCTGAAGTGGTGAAAGTGCCCGAGATTCAGCGCAAACTTTTGATGCCGGGGCAGAACATGTTGGGCTATTTCGTGGGAGAAGAGAACGTTTTCGCCTTTGTCATCGGTGCAAAAAGCTTTGAGGTCGTCAAAATCGAAAAGGAATTTCCACTGGAAGCTTGGGTGGAAGAATTTCGGAACAGCATCTACCTCTTCAACCCGGCGAGCAAGGAGGTCGAGTTTTTGAGCCAAAAATACACCAACCTTGGGCACGAACTTTACCAGTTGCTTTTCGAGCCAATCCGCTCAAAACTCACTGGTAATCAGGTGGTTATCCTGCCAGGCGGGATACTTGGCTACCTCCCCTTCGATGCACTGCTGGCCAGCCCTCCCGACGACTACGGCAGCTACGACACGCACGACTACCTCGTGCGGCACTACCAGTTCAGCTACAGCTACTCGGCCACTTTGCACAAGGAGATGTTGGGCCGCAACTCCAATTGGAGCCGGGGGGGCTTCGTGGCGTTTGCCCCGTCCTACGGCGGCGACTCGCTCAACCTGCGCCGTGACGACCCTTGGCGGGCAGTGCTCGGAAACCTCAAGTTCAACCAGACCGAGGCCAAGTCCATCCAACAAATCATGGGTGGCGAGGCATACCTTGGCCAAGCAGCCACGGAGCAAAATTTCATGGCTTCCGCACCGGGTGCCGGTGTGCTGCACCTGGCCGTACATGCCAAGTCCAACGACGAGCACGGGGAGTACTCCTACCTCGCTTTTTACCAGACCATGGATTCCGTTGAAAATGAGTTGGTATTTGTGAAAGACCTATACTCCATGCGCATCAAGGCGGCGCTGGTAGTGCTTTCGGCCTGTGAAACGGGCATAGGCGAGCTACAACGGGGCGAGGGAATCGTGAGCTTGGCGAGGGGCTTTTCCTATGCAGGTGCGGCCAGCATCGTCACGACCTTGTGGAGCATTGACGACTTCGCATCCTCTGAAATCATGCAGCTTTTCTACGAAAACTTGAAAAATGGCGATACGAAGGATGCTGCGTTGCGAAGCGCAAAACTGGCATTCCTTGGCCGTCGGAAAGGCTCGAATGCCTCGCACCCGCTTTACTGGGCAGCCTTCATCCCAGTTGGCGATATGGCACCTTTGAAAGGTATCGGATGGGAGCTTTGGACATGGGCTGGCGTGGCTGG